>JAFYTB010000267.1 GCA_017559045.1 Eggerthellaceae bacterium
ACATTTTAGCGGTGGCATTCTGCACGGTCAATGAAAAAATACGTTTAACACTTCAAGCCTTAGGCGTTAAAAGCAAATTAAGGTTCCCTACGTATGCCACCTTTTGGTACCATTTCAGCCGTCGTGGCGCTCACGTGCGTGCGGTGCTTTGTCATGGACTGGCAACTGCGCGGTTTCGCGAGACATATAAGTAAACAGGCGCAAAGGAGAGAACATGCTTACCAAACGCCAGAACATGCTGGAGTGCATCAAGGGCGGCAACCCTGATCGCTACGTTAACCAGTACGAGGCCATGGGCCTGATCGTGCCCAGCCTTCTTACCGACAAGTCCAAGTTCGCTAGCGACGGCTACATCGTCGACGCTTGGGGCTGCTATCAGTGCAGCGTTCCCGGCCAGCCGGGTCTGTTCCCCATGCATGACGACGCTCATCGTGTGATCAAGGACATCACCGAGTGGCGCGACCAGGTGAAGATTCCTGGCGACATCTCCTCCGCCGAGATCTGGGAGCCCCTGGCTGCTCAGGCCGAGGCCATCGACCGCAACGAGCAGTTCGTTACCATCGGCGTTATCCCCGGTATCTTCGAGCGTCTGCATCACCTGTGCGAGATCACCGAGGCCCTCGTGAACCTGTACGAGGAGCCCGAGGATATGAAGGACCTCATCAAGGAAGTTGTGGATTGGGAGCTGCGCATCGCCGAGCAGGCCGTGAAGTGGATCAAGCCCGACTGCCTCTTCCATCATGACGACTGGGGCACGAAGATCTCCACCTTCATGTCCATCGACATGTTCGAGGAGTTCCTGCTGGAGCCCTACAAGCAGGTGTACGGCTACTACAAGGACCACGGCGTTGAGCTGATCGTGCACCACTCCGACAGCTTCGGCGAGACCCTGGTGCCCTACATGATCGACATGGGCATCGACGTATGGCAGGGCACGCTGCGCGAGACCAACGACATCCCGAAGCTCATCCAGCAGTACGGCGACAAGATCACCTTCATGGGCGCCATCGAGACCGCCTACATCGACAAGCCCGACTGGACGCCCGAAGAGGTTCGCGCCGAGGTCGAGGCCGCCATCGCCGCCGTCGGCTCCAAGACCAGCTTCATCCCCTGCCTCACCAGCGGCCTGAACATCTCCGGCTACCCGGGCGTGTACGACGCCGTTTCCGAGATCATCGACGAGATGTCCAAGCGCGACTTCGCCTAAGGCTCGGATCGGGAGGCTGCGCGAAGCGCGGTTGAACGAAACCTAAAATCACATATTGCATTCCCGCCCCCTTTTGGTATCATGATTGTTTGAGCCCACAAGGGGGCGGTGCTTTTATGCGCTCTGACGCTGTACGAATACCTGGCGGTTCGCCTTCTTCTGCGAACTGTGCGGCATCTAGCCGCCGGCCTGACAAGCAGGTCAATACGAAACCAGCAGGTTGTTAGGTTTCTGTGTCTTTTTGTGCAATTTCCTTCCACAACTGAATATCCTTTGTTATAATCTAGAGTTGCTGCTTAGTACACCTATGCTTAAAGGAGCAATTTTGGCTAAGGAAGACGTAATCGAGCTTGAGGGAACCGTCCTCGAAGCAATGCCGAATGCAATGTTTCGGGTTGAGCTCGAAAA
>JAFYTB010000027.1 GCA_017559045.1 Eggerthellaceae bacterium
CGGACTTCATGGATCATGCCTTGGCGAACGAGCCTCGGGCGGAGTTTATCCAGGCTGGCGTTCCCGACTATCTCTCCTATTACGCCGATGCGCAGTACCACATCGGGGGCTATTACGGCTCCAAGCCGGGCGAAGATGAGGAAAAGACTGAGGAGGAAGAAAAGGGCGAAGAGAAGGACCCAGCCGACCAGTCGGGCGAGGGCGCCGGTGAGGGTGCGGGATCGGGTGGATCTGGTGGCGCGGGATCGGACCCTGGTGAATCTGGTGGTGCCGGCGCGGGTGAGGGGTCTGCGGGCGTTGGCGGATCTGGCGCGGGGGAGGGGTCTGCAGGCGCTGGTGGATCTGGCGGTGTTGGATCGGGTGAGGGATCTGCAGGCTCTGGAAGTGCTGGCGATGAGTAGTGCGTTTATGGCGAATTGCTGACATCATGCGAAGGCTTGCGGCCTTACTGGTATGATTAGCGCGAACGAAGCGGCGTTACGGCGCCTTTTACGAAAAATAGCCCATTTGGGTATTTATGATAGGAGTTCCATGATCCTCACCAAGCTTTCCCGCTTCCTTTGCGTTGCTTTCGCGGGAGCAATTGTCGCAGCTGCTCTTGTCGGCTGCGCTGGTACTCAGTCTGCAACGAATGACGCACAGACGGAGAATCGTCAGTATATGGCTGCGCTCAACCAGGGAATGGATGAGCTGGCCAACAAGCTCGACAGCTTCAATGACGCTGTGACGCGCAACGACGTGGTGTCTATGCGCACTCAGGCTGAGAAGGCCTTCAAGCAGATTGATAAGATCGAAGCCATCGAGGCTCCCGAAGCGCTTGCCGATGTCAAGGAGGGCTATATCGAGGGTTGCCTGATGCTCGAGAGCGCGCTGGGCCAGTACATCGATCTCTATACCCAGCTTGATAGCGGTGCTGTTACGGCTGATTCCGAGGAATATGCCAATGCGCTTGCCGACATTCAGGCCAACTATGATTCCGGCATTGCCAAGCTCGAGGAAACCGACAAACTGGCGCTCGGCCTCTAGTTCTTAACGGATCATATCCGCAGGTGCCTCCGGCCCCAAGTTCTCTCTTTTGTTATCTGGCGAAGCTGCGCACTGCGCTCTTCGCCTTTTCTTGTGTCGGCGGTTTCCTTTATACTGAAAAGTTGCGATTTATTAATCTATCAGGGGAGATGCACTATGCATAAAACTGAGCTTCTCGCTCCCGCGGGCAACATGGCTTGCCTTCATGCGGCTGTCCGCGCTGGCGCTGACGCCGTGTATTTGGGCCTTGGGTCCTTCAATGCGCGTCGCGGCGCAGACAACTTCACGCTGGAAACGCTGGCTGAAGCTTGTGACTATGCCCACCTTCGCAAGGTGAACGTGTACGTTACCCTGAATACCGCTATTTTGCCGGAAGAGGTTAAGGACGTTCTCGAGTTGGCTCGCCAGGCATATCGTGCCGGCGCCGATGCGTTTATCGTGCAGGATATTGGTGTGGCTGCTGAGATCTCCCGCGCTATGCCGGGTGCTCGCCTGCATATCTCCACCCAGATGAACACTCATAATGAGGCTGGCATTCGAGCCGCCGCTCGCCTTGGCGCTAAGCGTGTCACTCTCGCACGCGAGCTTTCTCTCGAAGAAATCGCGAACCTTTCTGCGGTGGCTGAAGAGCTGGGCATGGAGATCGAGACCTTTGCACATGGCGCTCTCTGCATCTGCTATTCGGGTCAGTGCTTCATGTCTTCCATGATTGGCGGCCGATCTGCCAATCGCGGAACCTGTGCTCAGGCATGCCGTCTTCCGTATGAGCTTCGCAATTCTGCCGTCTCGAAGGATCTTCCTTCTCCGGGCGATCATCTGCTGTCTCCCAAGGATCTCTGCTCGATCGATCTTCTTCCGAATCTTCTTGAGGCAGGAGTTGCCTCCCTCAAGGTCGAGGGCCGCATGAAGTCTCCCGAGTATGTGTACGCCGTGGTTTCCGTGTATCGTCGCATCCTCGATCGCATTCAGGCCGGCGACAAGGCTTCTGTCACCGATGACGACAGGAATCAGCTGGCCGAGGCCTTCTCCCGTGGCTTTACGACGGCTTACCTCGAGGGTCAGCGCGGAAACGACATCATGAGCTATCAGCGTCCGAACAATCGTGGCGTGTTCCTCGGTCGTGTTGCCGAGGTGAAGCAGGGCCGCGCCGTTTTCGTGCCTGAGCGCGAGGTGTGCATGGGCGATGTCCTCGAGTTCTGGACGAAGAAGGGCCATTCGGCAGTTGTCGTGACGGATCTGCTGATCGATCGCAAGGGCCGCACCTCGGTTGCCCTTGATCCGAAGGCGAAGAACGTTCGCGAGGGCGATCGCGTTTTCCGCGTTCGTAGCGCTGAGGCTGCTTTCGAAGACAGTGCCCTTGAGCCGCGCGTGCCGGTCCACGGAAGCGTGCTTATGCAGATTGGCTCGCCCCTCATCATTTCCTTTGAGGCGGTTGGCTATGAGACCGAAGATGGCCTTCCCATCATTGGCGAGGCGCGCGGTCCTATCGTTGAGCCCGCTCGCACCAAGGCCGTCTCCCTTGACGACGTTCGCGCTCATGTTGACAGGCTTGGTACCACG
>JAFYTB010000268.1 GCA_017559045.1 Eggerthellaceae bacterium
GAGCTCCTGCTTCATGGCATAAGAACACATAGTGGCCACATCACGTGCCGAGCTATACATCTCAGCCTCATACGAGTCGTAATCCAGGCCATGAGCGTTGGCGAACAAAGTGTTGCTCATACCCAGCTCAGCGGCTTTAGCGTTCATAGCTGCAACGAACGCAGCGGTATTGGATTGACCATCCTGAGTCTTCAAGGAAGCGCCCAAGGTATTGGAAATAGCGATTGCGGCATCGTTGCCCGAAGACACCAGCAAGCCCGTGAGCGCAGACTCCAAAGTCATCACATCGCCCTTTTGAAGACCGGCCGAAGATTCGCCAACAGCCGCAGCCTCACCGCTTACCACAATCTGCGTATCGAGCGGGAAGTTTTCCATAGCCACAATGGCGGTCATGACCTTGGTAATTGACGCAATATGGACACGGCTATCAGGATCGCGCTCGAAATAGACCTTGCCGTTTCCGTCTACAAGAATCGCATGGTTGGCATCAACGCTGGGTGCAAGCGCTGAGGAAATACCGCGCGATTCAACGGTGGTGCCAATAAGGCGATCTCCCTTTCGCACGTCCGCAAAAGCATCCACAGGCGTAAACGCAGAGAGACCCAGTGCGAGGACCAGGACAAACGAGACCAAAACGGTTCTTATTTCATGCACAAGATGCACAGGAGATATCCCTCATCTTTCGGTATAACCACCGCCACGGCAAACACACCTACAACAAAGACCCGTTACGAGGATTGCTCTTCAGAATCCTTCTCGGTCTCCTTGTAGTCAGGAGCAACTCGAATTACCTCGGTGATGGAGCCGTAGCTGGAATAGAAAGTATCATCGTAAACCACATTGCCGCTCGCATCGGTGACCGTACGGAACACAACGAACTGCATCGCATCGGTTCCCTCGGTCTCAACGAAGCTCTGGCCAGAGGCAAGCGTCTCGTCGACAACCTTCTTCGTTGCGTGATCCTTCGTCTTCTTCCATTCGCCATCCTTATGGGAAACCGAATAACCAGGATCAACGCTATAGAGCGTAACCGTCACGCTGTCGTCAGTATACGTACAGCGAAGAAGGACATCGGACGCAGTGTCATTTCGCCAGACCAGATCAAGCTCAGGATAGGAAACAGCAGCATCGCGCCCATCCGGATAAGCCTCCATATGGAGGCTATGAGCGTACCTGCGATCAATGCCATAACCAGCCTCGTACACTGCATTAAAGATAGTAGTAGCGACCTGGCAGATGCCACCACCGACGGCGTCTTGGACTTCGTCCTCGAAAATTACTCCGGCACCCAAGAAGCCACGTTCAGCGTTGCAGTTGCCAGCTCTGTCGTTGAATGACCACGTTCCCCCACCCGACTGAATGATGCCGTTGTTAATGAGATCAGCAGCAAGGTGAATGTTATGAACGCGATTTTGAGTCGATTCATTATTGTTATAGGTGGTGGTGTAGGACGAAACCGCCATCACGAGACCCATGTCGAGAGCGTCGTCAAACGAAACTTCCTTTTCAGCCTTATCGGACTGAATGACGATCTGGACAACGCTGCGATCTTCGGCGACATAACTGCCATCGGTAAGGCTGGTATCGTGCTTGAGGCCGATCTGGTCGCGGTAAGGACCAAAGAGAGCCTCATCAACCGCCTGGATAGCATGCTCGACACGAGGCA
>JAFYTB010000269.1 GCA_017559045.1 Eggerthellaceae bacterium
ACGGAGCGAACCGACTCGATCTGGCTCAGCAGAATATCAAGCGCCTTCTGGCTCCTCTCGCGAAGAGGCGCCTGGCGTTCAACCAGAACGGAACGCCACGTAGCCCCATTCTCAATGGCGGAAAGGAGCGCCGTAGCGCACTGCTGGGTTGTTGCGGTCGGCGGCACCAGGATCTCGCTCAAGCCAAGATCCGAGTACAGCGAAGTAACCTTGGGCAGATAGTCCATGCCTGCGCAAGGAATGCCGAACGAATTCATGACAAGCGCGCTGTGGTAACGCATAGAGAAACCCGCCGAACAGCTCTTGAGGAAATCGGTCAGAGCGGCGAGGTCTTCCTCATGGTCGAAGGTGCAACAGCGATCGCCATGCTCCATGAGCGCAATGACGCGCTGCGAAAGCTTCAGATCACCCGGATCGAGGATGCAGAACGTGAAGCCGGCATCAGTGTGCGCCTCGGCGACGATATCGAGAGCCTGAGCCATACGCTCAGGGAAATCAACAGGCGTGTTCTCGTACTCACGCAGTGAGACGGCAATGGTCTTGGAGGCAGTCTCGGGCGCTTCTCCATCAAGCTGCGAAGCGCTCTCCAAAAAGATGGTATCAGCGCAGTCGAAAACCTGATCAGGATTGACTCCGCAAGCACGGATGATGTCGCCCGTCTCCTTGTCTCGCGGCGTGAAGACGGCGCCCTGCTTGCCAACAAGCTTGACGAGCTGGCGAGCATCGAGCACATCGAGCGGACCAGCACCGATTCCGTGGAAAACCATAGGAGTATCGTTGAGGGCAGCCATGCTGGCAAATGCCGCAATGCCCGGAATATCGGGGCATCGCGTGGAGGTGAAGGCCTCCGCCTTTCCAGCCGTCCAGCGAATACCCTGATCGAACAAAAGACCAGCGACCACCAATGCGGCGCTGGAATACGAGAGCGCGGAATCAACCTCGCAGGGCTTCTCCAGCGAGGTAGCGTAAATGCCGCGCTTCACCAAGGTATGCTGCGGATTTTCGCTTACCGCAATAACGGAGGAGCCCGAGATCTCGGCTCGAACGCGCTCATCAAGCGTGGCGAGAATATATTCGTCGCCGAAGTTGCCCATGCCGAAGTAGCCAAGGATAGTCACCACAGTACGCGGCTCGGCATTGCCAGCCAGCGCAGCGCAGCCATCAGCAGAATCCTCCAAGGTCGCAAGAATGCCCGCAAACTCAGTCTCGAGAGTCGGGGCACCTTCCGCGAGAGCATTCGCCGCAAAGCGACGTGCCTCGCTGGGAGCCCCCTGAGCGAGGATATCGAGAACAGTCTGCTTGGCCGTCTGCGACAGTTCGGAGGAATCGCCTCCGAGGCGCACGACAGGCGCTCCGTCAACAAGCGCGAGAGAAAGCAAATTGGCGTCGGGAGCCGACTGGCCATCCTCAAGGACAAACAGCGCAGCAGCCGCACGAGATGCGTAGACGAAGGAATTCCATGCGCTCAAATCGGCCTTCCATGCGCTGGGCCACCCATGGCCCACGAAGCAGAGATCGAGGCCACCCTCCTTCGCGGCAGCAGTGGCGTCACGCAACGCCTCAACACGCTCGGGCGTCGCATCCTGCACGCACAGAATGCAAGGCTTCTTTGCGATGGTATTGGCAATGGGCGTACGGGCGTAGCTCGCATCAACACGCAACTCGCACGCAAATACGTTACGGAGGCCTTTTGCCACAAGGCAATCGGCCAAGGACTTTCCGCCCGCAACCACGAAATCAAACGAGGAATCAACATCTGCCGCTGCGAGGCCATCACCAAAGCAGGCCTCTTCCCTTTCGGCCAAACATCCTACGAGCATGCCCTCATTCAGGCTTTTAAGCTGTGCAAGCTGCTTGACATCGAGCGAAAGGCCATCGGCAACCAGCAGGCAATCGGGCTTCTGTCGCGCAACGAACTGACTCAAAGCAAGCAGATCGGGGGCGCCATTCGCACCGCCAAACAGGAAGGAATGCGTCCGCGGGGTAAACCAAAAGACCGTGTGACCCAGGTTCTCGAGCGCGCACTTAGCCCGCCACGAGAAGGAAGCCGAACCCATAGTCGGGTTGGCAAGAATCATGAAACGGTGGTACATGGACACGCTCCCTCGTGAATCTGATTAAGTCAGATGCCTAACTGTTTAATGATAGCCGAAGCTCGCGACGGATTGTCTCGCGGGTGCGGAAGGTTGGCTGACGGATTGGCTCGTAGCTGCTGTCACGTTTTCGCGAAAACGTGACAGCAGCTACGAGCCAATCCGTCAGCCAACCTTCCGCACCCGCGAGACA
>JAFYTB010000270.1 GCA_017559045.1 Eggerthellaceae bacterium
CGCGGTATTTCCTCAGCGCTTGCACCCAGCGTTGATGCCAACCATGCGATTCTTGTAGATGGAAACGGCAAGGTCTATTTCGAGCGCGATCCTGATAGCCGTGTCCATATTGCGTCAATTACCAAGGTCATGACCGCCATTGTGGCTATGGAGAATTTTCCGCTCGATACGCAGATTGTGGTAAGCGGTGAGGCTGCGGCTGTTGGCGAATCTTCGGCTGGTCTTCAAAAGGGCGATGTGATGACTTTGGAGTCTGCGCTCACGGGCTTGCTGGTGTCTTCGGGCAACGATGCCGCAATCGCTATTTCCAATACCTTGGGCGCTTCCTTGAAGACTCAGGATGGCCAATCCAATACCGCTGCGTTCGTTGCAGCTATGAACGCTAAAGCTGCTGAGCTGGGTATGAGCAACACTTTGTTCGCTAACGCTCATGGCCTGGATTACGACTCGTATGAGGCTGAGATGTATAGCTCGGCACGTGATGTGGCCACTATGTGTTCTTATGCCATGAAGCAGGAGCTCTTCCGCACTATCGTTTCCCAGGAAGAGGCGGTTATTGAGGTTACGAGGCTTGACGGCTCCGTGGCTAAGGTGGAGCTTGAGTCGACCGATATGCTCATCGGAGTATATGAGGGCGCATGTGGTATCAAGACCGGTTTTACCAAGCTTGCCGGAAGCTGCTTTGCTGGTGCTTGCGAACGTGATGGCGAGTATCTGTACGCCATCATCTTGGACTCATCCTCTAACGACCAGCGTTTTGCGGATGCGAAGGCTCTTTATGAGTGGGTTTACGATAATCGCATTGAGTATCGTTTTGTGCAGTCTGATGTGAGCGCGGTCTACATGAAGGGCGAGTTTGGCGACGAGGTTCCCGTTGTTGCCGAAATCGTTCATCCGGAATGGCGCGATCGTCGAGTTAAGGTGACCACCTCTGATCCGAATGCAAGCACGACGGTCTTTACTCTCGAGGGCAATGTAAGCCAGTCTCTGGAGTATAAGGAGATTAAGGGCGATATCGCCGCAGGTGATGTTCTCGGCTCCATTACCTTCTATCAGCGCAACGAAGTGCTGGCTTCGTTTGACCTTGTTGCTGTTGAATCGATGAAGGGTCCGAGCGGCTTTGAGTCGCTGAAAATCTGGTGGGATGAGTTGTGGGGCAAGGGTCCGGAGGGGCTCCAGTCCGTTGTTCATAATCAAACCCCGTTGATCTATAGCAAGGCTGTAGTCGTTTCTTCTTAGGATAAAATGAACTTTCGCGAACGTGAAAGGATGGCAATTATGGCTGAAGTATGCCCTATTTGCATGACTAATATCGACGCAGGTTTTAGCTCCTGTCCGTCCTGCGGTTTCAAGCTGCTGGGTAGTACGCAAGAGTTCAAGCCCATCGAAATCGACCCAGTTGGCACTGGTGAAAAGCCCTCTTCCGGTTCGACTGCAACGCTTCGCGTTGTGCGTGGACCCCAGATCGGTATGGTCTACCAGCTTGACGGTCCTTCGATATCCTTGGGCCGCAGCCCTCAGTGCTCGATATTCCTTAACGATATGACCGTTTCGCGAACCCATGCCTTCATCGAGCTGGTAGATGACTGTCACGTCATTCGCGATGAGCATTCCTATAACGGTGTGTGGGTAAACAACCGAAGCATTGACACCAAGACGCTTGAGTCTGGTGACAATATCCAGATCGGCGTTTTCCTGCTTCGTTATTCGATCGATTAAGTTCAGCTTTTCTGACTCAAGGAGTGGATCGATGATTCTTCTTTCAGGCAATGAGGCGATTGCTCAGGGAGCATGGGAGGCTGGCGCAACTATTGGCGTCGCATATCCCGGTACCCCTTCTACCGAGACCATGGAGGTTTTCGCGAAGAAGGAGGGTGTATACGCTGAGTGGTGCACCAACGAAAAGGTTGCTGTTGAGGTTGGCATTGGCGCCAGCTGCGGCGGTGCGAGGGTTCTTGCCACCATGAAGCACGTCGGCGTTAATGTTGCAGCGGATCCGCTGTTTACTGCTGCATACACTGGCGTCAACGGTGGTTATGTCATTCTTGCCGCCGATGACCCGGGAATGCATTCTTCTCAAAACGAGCAGGATTCCCACTACTACGCAGCAGCTGCTCATGTGCCGGTTCTCGATCCGTCCGACTCTGCAGAGGCTCTCTCTTTCACGAAGGATGCTTTTGACATTTCTGAGCGCTTTGATGTGCCCGTCATTATTCGTTCGAGCGTAAGGCTTTCTCATACCAAGGCGCCTGTTGAGTGTGGCGAGCGACTTGCCTATGAGACGAAGCCCTATGAGAAGAACGCTTCCAAGTGGGTTATGATGCCCGCATTTGCGAAGCCGCGCCGCAAGGTGCAGCTTGAGCGCATTGCGGCTCTTGAGGCTTGGGTTGAGGAATGCTCTTACAATCAGGTTATCGAGGGCGACGGCAAGATCGGTGTTATCTGTGCTGGCGCATGTTATCAGCATGTTGCCGAGGCTCTGCCTGCTGCAAGCATCCTCAAGCTCGGCGTTACGTGGCCCCTTCCGGCAAAGAAGATCGCTGCATTTGCCGATTCTGTTGAAGAGCTGTATGTCATTGAAGAGGGAAGCGAATATCTGACCCAAGCTGTTAAGGCTTGCGGCGTTAATCTTGCCGCTCCCGTCAATGGCCTTCCCGCAGATGGTGAGTTGAGCCCACGTGTCATCCGTGAAGCTTTCGGTCTCGAGGTTCCTCCGTTCAAGGAGTCTCGCACCGATCTTCCCGGTCGTCCTCCGGCTCTGTGCCCTGGCTGCCCCCATCGCATTGTCTTCAAGGAGCTTTCCCGTCTTCGCGCTATCGTGACGGGCGATATTGGATGCTATACCCTTGGTGCCCTTGCTCCTCTGTCTGCCATGGATACCTGCGTTGACATGGGTGCTTCCGTCTCTATGGCACATGGTATGGAGCTTGCTCTTGCGGGTACCGATCATAAGCCCGTCGTTGCCGTTATTGGCGATTCTACGTTCGGTCATTCGGGCTTGAGCTCTCTGATCTCGACTGTCTACAATCAGGGAACCGGCACGGTTTGCATCCTCGACAACAGAACTACTGCTATGACCGGCCATCAGGGCAATCCTTTCAATGGCGTTACCCTTCAGAATAGGCCCAGCCGTGAACTCGATCTCGAGGCTGTTGTTAAGGCGCTCGGCGTCGAAGATGTCCGCGTTCTTGATCCGAACGATCTTTCCGTTGTTCGCGAGAATCTGAAGAGCGCAACGTCGAGCGATGCTCTCAGCGTCCTCATTTTCCGCAGCCCTTGCATTCTTCTCGACAAGAAGCATCCTGCGCCCTTCGCTGTGACCGACAAGTGCACCAGCTGCGGTATCTGCGCAACTATTGGCTGTCCTGCCATTTCCCTGACTGAGGGTTTCGGTGCGGCAATCAATCACACCATGTGCGTCGGATGTGGCCATTGTTCGCAATACTGTCGTTTTGACGCGATTGTCCGCGGTTAGGAGGCATGCGATGAAGACTACTACGGTTCTTCTTGTTGGTGTTGGCGGCCAGGGCACTATTTCCGCCGCTGATATCCTTGCTCGCGCCATCATGGGTGCCGGTATGCAGGTTAAGATCTCTGAGATTCACGGTATGTCACAGCGTGGCGGCTCTGTAACGACGGTTGTGCGTTTTGGTCCTGAGGTTAAGTCCATGGTGTCCGACCTTGGTGCGGCTGATGTTATCGTCAGCTTCGAGGTTACCGAGGCCCTGCGTGCGATTCCGCAGCTTTCCGAGAATGGCTCCATGATCGTGAATGCTGAGGAAATCAAGCCCCTTACTGCGCTTACCGGTCGTGTTCCCATGCCCGAGAACGCCGAGGGATACCTGAATGACATGGGTGCTCTGCTGCTTCCCGCTAACGAAATTGCTCTTAAGGCCGGCAATCCCAAGACTATGAACGTTGTTCTGCTTGGTGCTCTCTCTAAGCGTCTGGATATTCCTACCGAGGTTTGGGAAGAGGCTATTTCCGGTCGCGTCCCCCCGAAGACCATCGAGGCTAATCTCGCTGCTTTCCATGCGGGTCGCGAATATATCGCTAGCATCGAGGCGTAGGCTCCTCTTCGTTAGTAAGGTGCAGAGTTGACCGAAAGCAAAGCATTCGGCTCTAATTGTATAGGCGCAAACGACCAGACTGTGGTTGGTCGTTTTGCGCCTTCTCCTTCTGGGCGCATTCATGCTGGCAATATCCTTGCTTATTTGTGTGCATGGTTGGTTGCTCAGCTGCAGGGTGGCAGGGTGGTGCTCCGTATTGAGGACCTCGATTCCGAGCGCTCAAAATCGGCTTACGCTGAGGCTTTGATGCGAGATCTCGAGCGCTTGGGTCTTACGTGGGACGAGGGCCCTTATTACCAGCAGAATAGGGATGAGGTATATGCTGCGGCTTTCGACTCGTTGTCAGAGCGCGGTTTGACGTACCCGTGTTTCTGCACCCGAGCTGATCTTCATGCTGCCTCTGCGCCTCATGCGGGGGAGCGATTTGTTTATCCGGGTACTTGTCGCTCACTGAGCGAAGAGGCGAGGAAGGAATTGCTGTCTGTCAAACCAGCAGCCTGGCGTCTTCTTACACGTGATTGCGATATTGCTTTTACCGATGAGCTTCAGGGGCCTGTTTCCATGAACCTTGCTTCCGATTGCGGTGACTTTGTTATTCGAAGGTTTGACGGAAGCTTCGCCTATCAACTTGCCGTTGTTGTCGACGATGCCGAGCAGGGGGTCACATCTGTTGTGCGTGGATACGATCTCCTCGACTCGAGCCCGCAGCAAAGGTATCTACAGGATCTTTTGGGTCTTCCGCATGTCGAATACGCGCATGTGCCTCTTGTTGTTGCTCCTGACGGCAGGCGTTTGTCGAAGAGGAATCGTGACGCCGAGTTGGAGTCTTTGCTGGGTAGGTTTGGAACTCCGGAGGGTGTTATCGGACACATATCGTATCTCGCAGGATTGATTCCCTATGACGAGACAATAGCGCCCGATGAGCTGCTTTGCGAGCTTACGTATTCGAAGTTTGTCGAGTCCCTGCAAGGTAAGAAGCAGATAGTCTTCTCTTAGCTGCCGAAGCGGCTGAACGTGGCCTGCGAAAGCTCGCTTAGAGCGTGAGGCATACGTTGCAGGCCATCATGCCGGCAACGTAGAATGCGCCGAGTGCAATGTTGAGGCTGCAGATTTGAGCCATGGCACCAACGCGTGATTGCGGAATAATCGGATTGCTGAACAGGGCTTTTACGAGCGGATAGATCGACAGTAGCATAAAGGGCATGACGATCAGGCCGCCAGTGAACCAGAGACCGACAATGGCGACGATTGCGATAATCCAACAAATTACGAGCGCGTGATACAGCTTCACAGATTTGCCTCGTCCAAGAACAACGGGGAGCGTGTTGCGCTCAGCGACGATATCTTTCTCGATATCGCAGGTGTTGTTCGTCAGCATGATGAGGCCGATTCCGATAATGGTCGGAATAGACCAGATGATCATAAGGGGATCAAGAACACCGCTAAGCACATGGTAGGAGGCGATGGGAATAAGGCCTCCCATTACGACTCCGCTGACCGCTTCGCCTAAAGGCAGGTAGGAGATAGGCGTCTTACCGCCAGAGTACAGCACCACGATAAGGGCGCCAACTAAGCCAAATGCAAGGGGAATCCAACCTGCGATGTAAATCGGGTAGATGCCAAGGATAAACGCAATTACAAGCATGCCGATAGCGAGATGCTTGGCGGATTTAGGGTTTACGTTGTTGTAGACAAGGACGGCGTCGCTGACTTCGACGTTGTCGGCTTCCGAATCGGTGCCTTTTACGTAATCGAAGTAATCATTAAAGGTGTTGACGGCGCTTTGCATGAGTACGCAAATGACGAGAAGCGTGACGCTCATCGAGAACGAAACCGAGCCATTGGTTGCATAAGCGGCTGCGGTGGCAACAGCTATGGGCATGATGGATGCGGGCCAGGTATGCGGTGCGGCGAGTTGCCACGCCAGTTTGGGCGTAAGAGGCTGGTACTCGGTGCTTTTCGTGCTTGTAGTTTCTATCTCTGTGGTCATGTCTCGCTCTTTTACGTTGGTAACTTGTGGTTAGTAATATTACCCCTGGTGCATTCCTTGAGACAGCTTTAAAGCATGCATATCTTGTCGAGTGGTTTGGGGGATTAGCCGAAAAATTCGTGAAGGTTCTGTTCGCATAATTTAATGCGCTAAGATGATTAGATGCAAAGTTTCGGCGGGTAATCCGCCGCGATCTTGCGTTTTTGTAGATGTAATTCGCATTGAATTTGCATTGGATTTGATGAGCGAGGAACAACAAAATGGCTGATAAGAAGGAAGCAAAGGCTGGATCTTCGGATCTGCTCAATCTTTCTCGAAATGGCTACTCTAATCGTGGTCGCGCCAGCAGGAATAAGGCGAGTGTTGTAAGCATTGTTTGGAAGGTTCTTGTTGGCCTTTTTGCGCTTGTGCTTGCAGCATGCTGCATCGGTGCATTTGCCGTCATCAACATGTGTGAAGACTGGCTCGATGATCTTCCGGATTACACCAATGCCGATGCATTCAACACTATTGAGCCGACCTTGGTTTACGCGGCTGACGGCGAGACGCTTCTTGCTGAGTTCACTCTTGAGAACCGCACTCCGCTTGACTCGCTTGAGCAGATTAGCCCTTATGTGACTGAGGGTACCGTGGCCACCGAGGACGAGCGTTTCTATGAGCATAACGGCGTCGACCTTCTTGGCATCGGTCGTGCTGTCCTCAACAATCTTATGGGCGGAACCCTTGAGGGTGCGTCTACCATTACTCAGCAGCTTGTCAGAAACACCATCCTGGCTGACGAGATGACCGATATCAGCCTTAAGCGTAAGGTGCGCGAGGCCTACATCGCTATCGAGATGGAGAAGATCTACAGCAAGGAAGATATTCTCCTCATGTATCTGAACACCATTAACTATGGTGCCGGATCCTACGGTATCGAGGCTGCTGCAGAGCGTTATTACTCGAAGCACGCTATTGATCTGACGCTCGAGGAAGCCTCTATGCTTATCGGCATTCCTCAGTCTCCGTCCTACAACAACCCGCTTTACTATCCCGAGAATGCCGACAACAGGCAGTGGGTTGTTCTTAACCGCATGGTCAACTATGGCTGCATCTCCCAGGAAGAGGCTGATGCGGCAAATGCTGCAGAGCTTGCGCTCGATCCCACCGAGCCCTCTGTCGATGGCTTTATCAAGTATCCCTACTTTGCCAGCTACATCCGCGATAGCCTTATCAATGATTACGACCTTGGTACCGACACCCTGTTCAAGGGTGGCCTGACGGTCTATACGTCGCTTGATGTTGAGGCGCAGAAGCAGGCTGAGGCTGCCGCTCGAAAGGTCGAGAAGGAGATCAGCAGCGACCTCTCTGTTGCTCTGACTGCCGTCGATCCTGACAACGGCTTTATCGTCGCTATGGTTGGCGGTAAGGACTTCTATAAGAATCAGTGGAATCTTGCATCTCAGGGTGCTCGCCAGGCTGGCTCTTCGTTCAAGACCTTCACGCTGATTGCTGCTCTTGAGCAGGGCATCTCTCCCTATACCGAAGTTGACTGCGGTAAGTGGGTCGAGGTTTACGGAACCCGTATTAGCAATATTTACGGCACCCACTATGGAATTCGTAGCATTAAGAGCGCATTCCAGGTGTCTTCTAATACCGGTTTTGTCAGGCTTTGTCTTGCCGTAACGCCTGAGGCTGTTATTGAAACCGCGCATCGCATGGGCATCAAGGGTGATCTTCCCAATGCCGTCAGCGTTACGCTTGGTACGGGTGACGTTACCACCCTCGAGATGGCTGGTGCGTACGCCACCATCGCTTCCGGTGGTATCCATTATGAGCCGACCGGTATCGTTAAGGTTATCGATCGTGACGGCAACATTCTCCTTGATAATACCGAGCGCGAGGGCGAGCGCGTTCTTAGCCCCGAGGTTGCCTTTGCTGCTACCGACTGCCTGAGGGCTGTCGTTTCTGGTGGTACCGGTGGAAATGCCCGCCTCAACAACGGCCAGCCTGTTGGTGGTAAGACCGGTACTTCCGAGGGCTATAACGACAGCTGGTTCTGCGGTATTACGCCTCAGCTTTCCTGCTCTGTCTGGATTGGCGATCCCCATAATGTTGCTAGCGTACCTCGCAATGTCAATGCGGCTCGCGTGTTCGGCATCTTCATGAATGATTATCTTGAGGGTCGTGCTATTGAGCAGTTCCCGAAGGCGGACAACCCGAAGTACACCAGGTTCTTCAGCAACACCGACCTCGATGTCCCTGGTCTTGTTGGATACAAGGATCCCAGTGAGGCCCCTGACCTTAAGGGTATGACTCTCGAGCAGGCCAAGGCTGCCCTCGAGAAAGAGAAGTACCAGTTCAAGGTACAGGAGGAGTTTGATCCCGAGGTTCCTGCAGGTACCGTTATTGGTCAGAAGCCCGATGGCGATTTCGTTGTCATTCTGATTTCCAAGGGTCCTGATCCTGAGGCTCCTGTGGAACCGGAGCCTGGTACGCCTGATCCTGGCGCTCCCGACCCGGGCACACCTGATCCTGGCGCTCCCGACCCGGGCACACCTGATCCTGGCGCTCCCGACCCGGGCACACCTGATCCTGC
This sequence comes from Eggerthellaceae bacterium, assembly GCA_017559045.1. Taxonomy (GTDB): domain Bacteria; phylum Actinomycetota; class Coriobacteriia; order Coriobacteriales; family Eggerthellaceae; genus RGIG3135. The sequence goes on from JAFYTB010000270.1 coordinate 8,639, forward strand.
TCCTCAGCCTGATCCTACGCCGCAGCCCGATCCTGGTGCTGGCGGCGGCGGAGAGGCTCCTGTAGTCGAGTAAATCTCGGTATTCTAAATTAGTTGCAACCCCGTGCTCCTAGGCTAATGGGCCTTTTGAGCATGGGGTTGTTTGCTATTCCGTCTATATATTTACTTAAAGAGGGATTCTCCGCATCGGTGTCTATGTTTCTTTGGCTTTATTACCGCGTTACGAAAAGCGGGCAAACGAAAAACAGGCCTTCCGTCGTCGACGGAAGGCCTGTTCGTTCTGTTTAAGAGTATGTTGTCAGTTGCCTTTTACTCTGCTGCGATCAGTGCGACGCCGTAAGAGCCGGGGCCACAATGAGAAGAGATGACGCAGCCAGTGTTAACCCAGTCGATCTCCTTGAAGCCAGCTTCCTTCATGCGGTTGTAAGCCATCTCTTGGATGCTCTCGGAAATACCCTCGTTCCTGATGAGGATGACGCGGGTGGTATCGGGATTGTTCTCGGAAAGGAATGCGTCAGTTGCCTGGGCGCATGCCTTTTCCATGGAGCCACGCATCTTCTTGGTAGCGATGAGCTTACCATCGACGATCTCGACAACAGGCTTAATGCGGAGCAGCTGTGCGCCGAGGTATGCGCCGTTGCTCAGTCGACCGCCAGCGCGCAGGAACTCCAGGCCACCGGGGATGAACATCATGCGAACCTGCTTGATCTGGTTGTTGATGTAAGCAACAAGTTCGTCGATGCTGACATCGGGGTTAGACTCCAGGAAGCGTGCGACGTTGGTGACGACGAGGCCCTGACCAGAGGAGACGCTCTTGGTGTCAATGGCGGTAACGTAGTCGCGGTCCTGCGCTGCGATGAGCGCAGATTCATAAGAGCAAGTGGTGCATGCGGAGTAGGCGAGGTAGACGATGTGCGCCTCGGGCTCTTCCTCATGAATGCGATCAAACAGCGTGAAGAAATCCTGCGGAGTACAACCGCTCGTGCGGGGGAGCTCGCCCGTCTTCTCGTAGTGGCGGAAGATATCAGATGCGGGGAAGGTGCCGTCATCGAGGCTCGTGCCGCTGAAGCTAACGTGCATGGGCGCAATGTAGATTCCGTAGCGCTCGGCAACTTCCGGAGTAATGTCGCTGCCAGACTCTGCAACGATGACAAATTTCTTCATGGATGTAGTTCCCCTCGTCTTTTCAGGCGATTTGCAATGAGGTTTTTATTATATCTAAAACGGTTATCGAAAACCCTGAGCGTAGATATTCATAATCTTTTCGCATTAAACTGCAGGTGAGAAGGGGGATGCGCCGGTGTTTTGCGTCAGTAGCAAGGACGTGTCGTCGGCGATGGTAATGCCCTCGATAGCAAGTTCTTTAACCACAAGAGAGCGTAGGGCTCGTTGTGCCGCAACGCGATCAACGGGTTTGCTTTCGATAACGAGAATATGGATAGCTGCCGAGTCGTCATATTCATCGATGAAGGAGTATCGGCTCGATTCGATAATATCGATGGCCTCCGGCGCTTTTTCACAGCAATTTTTGAGGATCTCCTCGGCTTTAAAAGGATTTGTTCGGTAAGAAATGGGTACGCGAACGACCGAAACGCGAGACGCTACTTCGACTTCGTGAAGGTTCCTGTTGCTGATTGCGACAACTGAATTGTCGGCAATATTGCGAATCTTAGTGGTCTGAGGGGTGGCAGAAATAACTTCTCCCTGGATGCCGCGGTAAATTAGAACGTCGCCTACGCGGAAGAAGCCGTCGGTCACAATATGGACGCCCATAATGACATCTTCAAGGCCAGTTTGGAGGGCGAAGCCAAGGACGATTCCGACGATGCCGAGGCTTGCGGCCATCGGTCCAACTTCAACGCCATGGATTTGCAAAATGACGAGTACGGTAACCGCAATGAGCGCGTACTTGATAATCGTGTGCAGGTTTCTGGCAACACGACGATGCATTGCCTTGCGCTCGTTTTCGTCGCCGGCTTTGTCCCAGCGTCGATAGGCTTTGTTGATTGCAAACCAGAATACGAGAACGACGCAGATGACGACGATGCTCCAGAACCAGTTCGTCACCATGTCCATTTTCAGTATGTCGGTCATGAGCTCGCGGCCCTTTCTATACGACTGTGAATCAATGAGGTTGTGAATGTTTCCCGTTGCGTCGAAACGCGAAGTAGCTGTCTAAGCAGCGTAGGCTAACGGTCCTTCGACGGGTTGTGATCTGTTTCCTCATCATCAATAGCGGACATTTTATCGTTTGAGAAAGTGCAGTTATATCTTGTTGGGGTGAAGGGTGTCATGGGCGCGTCAATACGCCCAGCAAGTTAGACCTTTTTCGCAATGACACGCAATTTTTCGACGATTCCAAGTAGAGTGTGCCGAGAAGAAAATCTGCTTGGAAATGCGACAGATAAACCTCCGTCCCTTATCTGTCACATATGTGAGAGGGGGTCATTCCCGTGGGCATGATTACGATGGGAGGACGCACGGCGACCGATATACGCGTGGGCGAGTTCCTCGATTCCTTCGTCAAGCGTGTGGAAGCTATGCCTTTGGGCACCTGTCCGATTGCCGTACAGCTCTCGCTTCTCCAAGCCTCCTCTGTTCAGACATGCGGTAAATGCACGCCTTGCTATGCGGGAATTCCTCGTATTGAGGAGCTTCTGGGACGCGTGCTTCTTTATGAAGCCACATCCGCTGATCTTGCTGAGATCCGTCGTTTGGCAGCCCTTCTCCGCGATACCGCCGACTGTGCTGTTGGCTACAATGCTGGCGATGTGCTGTTGCGCGGACTCGAGGAATTTAAGGAGGAATACGCCTCCCATATCGAAAGCGCAGCATGCTGCGACGGCGTCGAGCAAGCTATTCCGTGTGTTACCGGATGCCCTGCTCATGTGAACGTGCCTGGCTATATTTCGCTGGTTCATGAAGGGGATTGCGCGGGAGCAATTGGGCTTATTCGCAAGGATAATCCGTTCCCTACGGCTTGTGCGCTCGTGTGCGAGCATCCCTGTGAGCATCGCTGCCGTCGCACAATCGTTGACGCCCCTCTTAACATTCGTGGTATTAAGAAGTTTGCGGTTGATTCTGTGGCTGCCGACAGCGTCCCCACGCCTGAATGTGCTGCGAAGACGGGTCGTCGTGTTGCTGTCATCGGCGGTGGTCCTTCAGGCTTGACCTGCGCTTACTATCTCGCCCTTATGGGGCATGAAGTTGTTGTTTATGAGGCTCGTAAAGCACTTGGCGGCATGATGCGTTACGGCATTCCTGCGTATCGCTTCCCGCGCGAGCGTCTTGACGAGGACATTCGGGCCATTCTTTCTGCTGGTGATATTCGAGTCGAGCTCGAACATCGCATTGATCGTGCTGAGATGGCCAAGATCTTCGACGAGTTCGACGCCGTTTATGTTGCAATTGGTGCTCAGGGTGGCAAGACGCTTGCCATTGATGGCTCCGATGCTCGGGGCGTCGAATCTGCCGTCGATTTACTTGGGCGTATTGGTGACGGCGACTACCCCGATTTCACGGGAAAGAACGTTGCTGTCATTGGCGGAGGCAACGTAGCTATGGATTGCGCCCGCACTGCCGTGCGCGCTGGGGCGAAAAATGTAACGGTTGCATATCGTCGCCGCCTTGAGGATATGACTGCGCTTCCCGAGGAAGTTGAGGCGGCTATTGCCGAGGGCGTCGAGATGATGACGCTACAATCGCCGGTTCGCATTGAGAAGGATGAGGCGGGTTGTGCACGAGCTCTTGTTCTGCAACCGCAATATATTGGTGCGGTTAAGAGGGGCCGTCCTGCTCCCGTCACGGCCTCCAAGCCTGAAGTGAGCATCGATGCCGATATTGTTCTGATTGCGGTTGGTCAGGATGTCCAGAGCGCTTCTTTCGAAGAGTTTGGTATGGGCGTAAAGGGATCGTATTTCCTGGCCGACGAGTTTCTTCGCTCTGAAGGTTGTGAAGGCGTGTTTGTTGGCGGTGACTGCCAGACTGGTCCGAAGACCGTCATCATGGCGATTGCTGCAGGTAAGGTTGCTGCGCGCAACATCGATGACTATCTGGGCTTCAGTCATGAACTTGATTGTGGTGTCACGCCTCCGCCTGCTCGACTTAACGATCGAACCGCGTACGGTCGCGTGAATATTGCAGAACGCCCCGCACGTGAGCGTAAATGCGATTTTGAATGCGTTGAAGAGCCCATGAGTCATGAGGAAGCCATGCAGGAGTGCGGACGTTGTCTTCGCTGTGACCATTACGGTGTGGGCGCGCTGAACGGAAAGGGGCTGGGTCAATGGTAAAGCTCAGCATTGACGGTTGCTCTGTCGAGGTGATTGAGGGCACGACCGTTTTGGAGGCTGCTCGACTGGCTGGAATTTCCATCCCTACGCTTTGCGAGCTTAAGGACCTTAACCTCATTGCCTCTTGTCGTGTTTGCATTGTTGAGATTGAGGGCAATGGCGCTCTCTGCGCGGCGTGTAACACCGTCGTGAACGAAGGGATGACTGTTCGTACCAATACGCCGCGCGTAGTTGCTGCACGCAGGGGTAATGTTGAGGCCATACTTTCTCAGCATCGCAGTGCCTGTACCTCATGCGTGCGCGTGAAGACCTGTGCTCTCCGTAAGCTTGCTGAAGATCTTGCGGTTGGAGAGTCTGTTGTTTCTATGCCTGCTAAGGGTGCATGGGATGCTTCGTTCCCGCTTCAGCGTGATGAGAGTAAATGTATTAAGTGCATGCGCTGTGTTGCCATTTGCGAGAAGGTTCAGCATTGTGCGGTATGGGATCGTGCGGGTGTTGGCCCGAGCACGGGAGTTGTCGTTAAGTACGGTTTAGGCATTGATGAAGCTGGCTGCGCCCTATGCGGACAGTGCATTACGCATTGTCCGACCGGTGCTCTTACTGCTCGTGATGACATCGGCTATGTTCTTGATGCGATTCTTGATCCCGAAGTTATGACGGTAGTGCAGGTCGCGCCTGCCGTGCGCGCTTCGTGGGGTGAGGATGTCGGTGTTTCTCGTGAGAACGCTACTCCTGGCCGCTTGGCAAGCGCTTTGCGTGCGCTCGGTTTCGACCGTGTATTTGACACTGACTTCGCCGCTGATCTCACTATCATGGAAGAGGGTAGCGAGTTCCTTGAGTTTATCGGCTCTGATAAGCCTCGTCCCATGCTCACTTCCTGCTGTCCCAGTTGGGTTCGATTTGCGAAGCTTCATTTCCCTAACTACGTTGATAGGCTCTCGAGTGCAAAGTCTCCGCATCAGATGCTCGGCGCTCTCGTTAAGAACACTATGCGTGAGGAGGCTGAGGCCTCTGGCAAGAAGAAGCTGTTTGTAGTTTCGATTATGCCGTGTGTTGCGAAGAAGTACGAAGCTGATGTGCCCGAGCTTTCTACTGAGGGCGGAGCGGACGTCGACGCTGTTCTCACTGTCCGCGAATTCGATCGTATGTTGCATCTGTTTGGCGTGGACTGCGCTGCTCTTGAGGAGACTGCTTTTGATAATCCGTTAGGTCTTTCTACGGGCGCAGGTACTATCTTCGGTCGCACGGGTGGCGTTATGGAGGCTGCGCTTCGTACGGCCGCTACTATTCTTACTGGTGAGCCTGCGTCTCTTGAGGCCTGCAGCTGCATTTCCGCAACGCCTGAGACGCCTTGGATGGCCAAGGAGCTTGACGTTGCTGGTACGAAGGTGCGCATTGCTGTTGCAAGTGGTCTGGCTAACACGGCGAAGCTGCTTAACGCTCTCGATGCTGGTGAGGTCGAGTTCGATTTCGTCGAGATCATGGCATGTCCTGGCGGTTGCGTAAATGGCGGCGGCCAGCCCATTCGCTTCAATACGGAGCAAGCTGCCGAACGTGCTCAGGTGCTCGATACCCTTGATGCTGCCGAAACCCTGCGCATGTCTCATGATAATCCGGATATCCCGAAGCTTTACGACGAGGTTCTTGAAAAGCCCTTGTCGCATCGCTCTCATGAGTGGCTTCATACCGATCAGGAGACCTGGAACATCTAAGTGCATCACGCGAGCCGAATTGGCCGCTACGATATATGCGTTGTGAGCGAGTGCGTAAGGCTGTGGCTGCGCACTCGCTTTAAGTTCGTCAAGTGTTGGAGGTTGCCAGATGCTTATCAACTGTCTTGCCGTTGGCGTCGGCGGCTTCATTGGGTCGGTTTTGCGCTACCTTATTGGTGTTGCTGCACCTGCAACGAACTTTCCGTGGGCAACTCTTCTCATTAACGTCGTAGGATCATTCGCCATTGCGTATGTCGCGGGAATGGTTCTTCGCGGTGTTCTTCCCGACAGCGAGTTGTCCTTGCTGCTTCGTGTCGGGTTGTGCGGTGGTTTTACCACGTTCTCAACGTTTAGCTTAGACACTGTAAACCTTATTTCAAATGGTGCCTGGGTTGAAGCGATCCTTTACGCAGCTGGAACCTGTGTGCTGTGTATTCTCGCCGCTGTTGCTGGTGGTATATTGGCGAGGGCGTAACGGGTAAATCCCGTTTGCTTGACGGGTTGAATTTGGGCGGAGGTCGTTCCATGGCTATCGAGGAAAGAGAGCTTGCCGAAACCGATAAGAGTATCGGTGCGGGTGCGTTTCTTTCAAATGCCCTTGCCGTTCTTATCATTCTTCTTTTAGTGGCCTTCTTCACTTTAACCGTGCGCAACAGCGCTGAGGTAAATCAGAAGGTTAATACTATCGAAAATGGAACCTACGTCGTTTCCATTGAGGCTGGCTGTGTTGAGACGGGGCTTGTCCGCCTTCAGACGGTTGCTGAGCGTCCTGTTTACGTGCGTACTGCTGAAGCAATTGATGCGGTCGAAGGTTCGTATATTGCCGCTTATGTTGAGACCCTGCATAGCGTTGAGTACATCCACGAGCATCATATTAACGTTGATCTTCGAGAGAATCTCTATTCTGGCTACATGGATCTTGCCGATATGTTCGACGAGTACCTTGCCCTTTGTCGTGACGTTGAGGTGACCGATGCTGAGGTGAAGTCGTTCTACGAAGAGAAGATAAATCCGAAGATCGATGAACTTCTTGCCGTTAACGTTGGCATTTTTGAGGTTTCAAATGCGCGTGTCGAGGATCTTTGCGCAGACGTCGACAGGCTTGAGCGTCAGAGCATCGTGATGGCAAGCATTCTTATGATTGCCGTCCTCGTGTCCCTGGTTGTGTACCTCAGGCTTTTGCATCGAAATCGCAAGCGTGAAGAGGTGCTTAACGTCCATTTGCAGGATGCACTTGATCTTGCTCAGGCGGCAAACAGGGCGAAGTCAACCTTCTTAAGCAATATGAGCCACGATATTCGTACGCCTATGAACGCCATCGTAGGCTCAACGAGCATCATTGAAGCCAACATCGATGATCCGCATCGAGTTCGTGAGTCTCTGGACCGCATCAAGGTTTCTTCTGAGCATCTTCTCAGCCTCATAAATGACGTGCTTGATATGTCAAAAATTGAGAGTGGCAAAATTATTCTTAATGAGGAGAGATTTAACCTTTCTGATTTCATGAATGGCATAGAAGCTATTGTTCAACCCCATGCTCGATCTAAGAATCTCCTTCTCGAGACCTCTATTTCTGGCGTAGAGAAATTACTCGTAATTGGCGATAGGCTTCGCCTTGACCAAGCGGTGCTGAATCTTCTCAGTAACGCAATTAAGTACACGCCAGATGGTGGTGCGGTGTGCTTGTCTATGACGGAGGAGGAGTCTGAGAGGGATGAATTCCGGAATTACCGCATAGTAGTGCGCGATACGGGCATTGGGATGGCTCCTGGATTCATCGAGCGTATCTTCGAGCCTTTCGAGTGCGAGAGAAATACGGCCTGTTCTCCCACGGATGGCGTTGGTCTTGGAATGCCCATCGTCAAGAATGTGATCGATATGATGGGTGGAACTATTGAGATCGATAGTGTGCCGGGGAAAGGCACGGCGATTACGATCGTTGTTCCTTTGAGGATTGTCGAGGATGTCTGCGGCACCCACGAAGCGTACATGGGGGATGAAGCCGTGAAAACAGCCGCAGCATTTGAGGTTTCAGAGCATACGGGTTTGCTTTTGGGCGAGGTATCGGGCGTTTGCTCGAAGGGTCGTGTTCTCCTGGTTGAAGATAATCCTCTGAATAGCGAGATTGCTACTGAGCTGATAGCGATGTTTGGAGTTGAGGTTGATCAGGCTTACGATGGGCAGGAGGCTGTCGAAAGCCTGATCAACTCTCCTGATGGCAGCTACGGTCTCGTGTTCATGGATGTTCAAATGCCTTGCATGGATGGCGTGGAGGCTACGAGGTATATCACTGCACACTTTGAAGAGACAGGTCGCAGGCGTCCTCCTATTGTTGCTATGACTGCGAATGCTTTTGACCAGGATAGGGAGCAGGCATTAGCGGCAGGCATGGATGGCTTCATGGCTAAACCGATTAACCTCGACGAGCTCAAGCACCATCTTCGTCATTATTTGGGGCCTGTTTGTTGAGTTAATTATTTCTTGTCGAACAGGGCTCTGCGTTCGGTGGAGTGACGCATCATGCTTCTCATGCCGTCGATGTCTTCGGTTTCGAGCATGGTTTTCAGCTCGTTGAACTTCTTGATGAACAGATCCATTTGATCTAGAAGCGCGGACTTGTTCGCCACGAAAAGCTCACTCCACATGAGGTCGTTGATTCGTGCAATGCGCGTGAGATCTCGGAAGGAGTCGCCGGTGAACTTTTCCATATTCTCTTTATCATTGCAGGTCATGAGGGTAATGGCGATGCAGTGGGTCAGCTGTGAAAGGAAGCCGATCATTTCGTCGTGCTCTTCGGGCGTGAGCGTGGTCACGTTTGAGAATCCGAGGAGCCTACCCAGTTCCATGCAGGTTTGAACTGCTTCGGGTGTGTTCTTCTCGGTGGGTGTGACGATGTAGTTAGCGCCTACGAACATGGTTGCCGTGCTATTCTCGACACCAGACACCTCACGGCCTGCCATGGGGTGCGCTGCAACAAACTCGACATCCGGACGCAGCATATCCTGAATCTTGTAGACGATGCTTCCCTTGACGCCGGTGACGTCGGTGATGAGAGCCCCGCTTTTGAGGAGCGCTTGGTTTTCTTCAATCCATTCCACGAATACATGCGGATAGAGGGCGAAGATTACCAGATCGGCTTCGCCGATGATTTGCTCATCAAGCTCCGTGGAGCCTTCGTCGATGATCTTTTCTTCCAGTGCGTAGTCGATAGAGCTCTGCTCTTTTGTGATGGCGCTAATGTGAAAACCGAATCGCTTAAGTACGCGAGCGTAGCTGCCACCCAAGAGGCCGAGGCCCACAATCAAAATTTTTTTACTGGTATCGACAATCATTTAATATCCACCTTTGCGCCAAGCTGAACGATGTCATTGAAGAAGTTCGGATAGCTCTTCTTAACTGCTTCGATGCCGTCAATAGAGCCACCGACGATGGAAAGGACAACGGACATAGCCATAACGATTCGGTGATCGTTGTGGCCATCCAGAACCATGTCGCTTCTTTGTAGCGTCTGCTTCGGGACGACTATTTCGTTATCGCCGAAGATGAGGCCACCGCCGCATTTCTGAAGTTCTTCGTGCATCGCTGCACCGCGGTCACTTTCCTTGGCTTTTAGGCGGTCTGTTCCGGTGAAGACCGCCCCGTTTTTCAGGGCTGCCATCGCGAAAAGAATGGGACCGAGATCGGGGCAGTTCGAGATATCCAAAGTAGGAGTTCCGGCGGAGATACTTTCGAAGTACTCCTTGTAGACCCTATCTCCTTGAAGGCTTTCGGGCTTGAGGTTGCCCACGGAGACGGATGAGCCCAGGTGGTTGAACGCATCGAGGAAGGCGGCGTTCGACCAATCTCCTTCGATCTTGCCGGTATAGGAGTCCATCGTGGAGGGCTCGATTTCGATCTTAAGATCTTCGGCGAACCTTACGTCTGCACCAAAAGATTTCAAAGCAGAGATAGTCAGGTCGACGTAGGATCTGCTTTCAAAGGGAGGAATGATGCTGATGGAGGAGCTTTCACCAAGATAAAGCAGTGCGAAGATGAGGCCGGTAATGAATTGGCTGCTAATGCCACCCTTGAGCTCGTACTCGCCACATTGGAGGCTTCCGCAGACCGTAACCGACTCTTCGGTCTTGGTGAACGTGAAACCCTTGGCATGGCAGAGCTCCTCGTAAACGTCGAGGGGTCTTTCCATGAGCCTGCGGCTGCCGCGAAGAGTGACGGGCTTGCCGAGGCAGAGGGCAAGCGGAATGAAGAAGCGCAGCGTGCTTCCGCTTTCGCGACACTCAAGAACGGGGTTATCCACCTGCATGAACTCACTTGGATCAATCTCGACGGTGTTTCCGTTGATGGAGATTTTGGCACCGAGGGCCTTCAGGCAATCGATGCTGGCGAGGATGTCCTCACTGAAATCAACGCCTGATAAGGTGCACGTTTTTCCGGAAAGCGCTGCGCCGATGAGGTAACGATGCGCCATGCTCTTAGACGGCGGAGCGTCGATAGACCCTGCAAGTGTGCAAGGTTCAAAGGTTGCGATCATCCTTATCTCCTTTCAGGCGAGTTCAGCCAGTCTGTGCCGAAACGTAGCGCAAGCATGTCGCATAGCACGATGGCCGCTGCTGCGTCTTGGACAATTCTAGCTCTGTGCACGATGGCGGGGTCGTGTCTTCCCTTCGGATCTAACACGGCGTCGGTCATGGTCGAGAAATCAATGGTCTTCTGCTGCTTAAAGATTGTCGGTGTTGGTTTAACGACGGTACGGAAGATAATCGGCATACCGTTGGTTATGCCGCCGTTTACGCCACCGTTATTGTTGGTGGTTGCAACGACTTTGCCGTCCTCCATCCGGAGGGGGTCATTCGCTTCGCTTCCGCGCATGTCCGCAAGATCAAATCCAGCACCAAATTCGATGCCTTTAACAGCAGGGATGGAGAGCATCATGTGGGATAGGAGGCTCTCGACGGTGTCGAACCACGGCTCGCCAACGCCTTCAGGCATTCCAGTAATTGCCGTCTCCAAAACACCGCCTACGCTGTCTCCTTGGTTGGCGGCGGCGAGGATTGCTTCTTGCATCTGCAAACCCGCCTCATCGTCAAGCACTGCAAAGGGTTTTTCGTTTAAGCACGTGATGTCTTGGATTAGGTCGCCGAAATCTCTGTCGGCAATACCGGCGCATCTCTTTACATGCGTACCGATGAAGATGCCTTTTTGTTCAAGCGCGAATTTGCAGATGGCGCCCGCGGCGACAAGGGCAGCTGTGATCCTGCCGCTGAAATGCCCGCCTCCTCGTGAATCTTGGAAACCGTGGTATTTGCAGTTGGCAGAATAGTCGGCATGAGACGGTCGGGCGACCGTCTTCATCTGCGAGTAGTCGCCGCTCTTTACGTTTTCGTTTGGGATGATCAGGGTTATGGGAGTGCCTGTGGTAAGTCCGTTAACAACGCCGCTGATAATTCTGAAATTGTCTTGCTCCCTGCGAGGCGTGGATATTTTACCTGCAGGACGACGCAGGGTTAGCATGTGGGCGATGTATTGATCGTCGACCTTGATTCCAGGTGCTAATCCATCTATTACGGCTCCGATGCTGTCGCCATGGCTTTCGCCAAATATGGTGACAGTTACGCTGGAGCCGAACGTATTCTTCATGTTCGACTATCCTTCGAAATATAATGGGGCTTGTTTGCTCGTCTTTCGCTTTAAAAGCTTAGATCTCCGAATGCGGGGCGAACGTGCCAGCCACCTTGAGTTTGTCACATACTTTACCGAGCTCAGCAAGCATTTCTGCACCGTTTTCGGTGTTGATTTTCCCGTCGACCTCAACATAGAAGTAGTACTGCCAGGAGTGCTTCTTCATGGGTCGACTACGCAGGGCCGTCATGTTGTAGCCGTATTTGCCGATGATGGCGATAGCGTTTGCGAGCGAGCCTACTTCGTGCTTGACGCTGAACATTAAGACAGAGTTTGGCAGAGTGGGGGAGTCAGCCTGAACTTTTGAGAGCACCGCGAAGCGCGTGGTGTTTTCTCCGCTTTTGTTAATGTTGGCCTCAAGTACTTCGAGTCCGTAAATATCAGCCGTTTCCTTACTGGCGATGGCACCAATCGTCTTATCGCCCGTTTCGGCAACCATCTTTGCCGCAACGGCGGTGTTGCTCATTTCTGCAGTTTCGAAACCCTTCATCTTGATGTAGTCATGGCATTGCGCGAGCGCCTGCGGGTGGCTCGCTACCTTCGTGATGTCCTTGGCGGTAGCTCCCGGAACGCCAAGAAGGTTCTGATGAATTTCGAGCTCATAAATTCCGTTGATGAAGAGGTTTCCCGAGAAGATGAGATCGATCGTTTGACCGACTTCGCCCGCATAGCTGTTCTCAATGGGAAGTACGGCAACGTCACAATCGCCGTTGACTACAGCATCGTAAGCGCTCTTGAAGTCCCTATGAGAAATGCTGTTGCTTTCAGGGAAGATCCTGGTTGCAGCGATATGCGCAAAGGCTCCCTCTACGCCGCTGTAAGCAACGTTAAGTCCTTTCTGCATGCGATATTGATAGGCGCGAGAAACGGACATCAATCTTTTGAGATAGTCGATGTAGTAACCCCTCAGCACGTCATCTTCGATAAGCGAGGAGTTCCTTTGGATGGCTGCGTCTTCCTGCTTTTGATCAAGGATGGGCAGGCCAAGATCCCTCTTATGCTCATAAGCAAGTTCGACGGCCCTCATTCGCTTGACGAAGAGTTCGGCCATCTGCGAGTCGACTTCGCTAATGATCTTGCGTGCATCTTCAAGTTTGCTCGTCATTGTGTTTCCGTTTCTCTTTGTAGAAACTTCTGGTGTTGTCGTTTTGCCAATTGGCGGCTTCGCATGGGGGCGCTTGGGAGGAGGTTTGGCTTTAAAGCTTCTCTGCCAAATCCAGGATCAAGCGCTCGGTCTTTTCCCAGCCAAGACAGGGGTCGGTGATCGATTTGCCGTAAACGTGTTCTCCGGGTCCCTGTGCACCATCTTCGAGATAGCTTTCGATCATCAAGCCCTTAACAAGTCTCTTGATGACATCGTTTTGATTACGGCTGTGGACGATATCCTTTGCGATACGAATCTGCTCAAGGTACTTCTTTCCCGAATTGCTGTGATTCGTATCTACGATGATCGACGGGTTGACGAGATTAGACTTCTCGTAAAGCTCTTCCACCCTCAAAAGGTCTTCGTAGTGGTAGTTGGATACATTCCTGCCGGCATAGTCTACAAAGCCTCTCAGGATGGCGTGAGCGCAGGGGTTTCCTTCGCTCGTGACTTCCCATCCGCGATACAGGAAGGTGTGGCTTGACTGGGCTGCCACAATCGCGTTCATCATTACGGTGAGGTCGCCGCCCGTGGGGTTCTTCATGCCGACGGGGATATCAAGACCGCTTGCAGTGAGCCTATGCTGCTGGTTTTCAACGGAGCGAGCTCCAACTGCTACATAGGAGAGCAGGTCGGAGAGGTAGCGATGGTTTTCGGGGTAGAGCATTTCGTCTGCGCAGGAGAATTCGTAGTCACGCAGTGCGGCCAGGTGCAACTCGCGAATTGAGACGATGCCCTTGTACATGTCCGGCTTTGCCTCGGGATCGGGCTGATGCAACATGCCTTTGTAGCCCTGGCCTGTGGTTCTGGGCTTGGTGGTGTAAATTCGCGGAATGATGATGACCTTGTCCGATACCTGCTCCTGGATTCCGCGAAGCTTGGAAATGTACTCGAGTACG
>JAFYTB010000271.1 GCA_017559045.1 Eggerthellaceae bacterium
TGCTGGTGGCAGACTTGGTCGACCCTGGCTCGGTCGTGATGCTTGTCATCCCTCTCGACAAGGAGGCTCCGAAGGGCCGCCTTATTCTGCCTCAGGTTCAGGTTCTTCGCGACCTGCTTGATGCTGGCTGTATTCCCATGTGCGTTCGCGATACTGAGTTTGAGCAGGCTCTTGAGAAGCTCTCCGAGCCGCCGGCGCTTGTGATTGTCGACTCTCAGGCATTCGCGACAGTGGCCCGCATGGTTCCCGAGTCGATTCCGCTCACAAGTTTCTCGGTGGCGTTCTCAAGGTTTAAGGGCGATCTTGCCGCCCAGGCTCTGGGTACGAAGGCTATCGGCAACTTGACCGAGTCGTCCCGCGTTTTGATAGCCGAGGCTTGCAGCCACCATGCTATTGGCGAGGACATCGGAACCGTCAAGATTCCTCGAGCTCTGAGGAAGCTGGCAGGCGAGGGCCTGACCATCCACAACGTGCATGGCAAAGAATTCCCCGAAGATCTTTCCGAGTATGATCTCGTGATTCATTGCGGTGGGTGCATGCTCAATCGAAGGGCTCAGCTTGCGCGTATTCAGAAGTGCCTTGACGCCGGAGTGCCGGTTTCGAATTACGGTCTCACTTTGGCGTACTGCGCAGGCGTGTTCGAGCGTGCGATCCGTGCGTTCCCCAACGTCTCCGGTCTGTTCTAGTTTGCTCTTCGATGAGAGGCATTGGCCTTGTGGCCGTGCCTAAAACGAGTGCCTACCGAAACGCCAAGGTGGTCTGCCGGGGAGGGCTTCCACATACCAGCGAAGAGTGGGGTGTGCTTCCCCGGATTTTTCTAAGAAGAGATGGGTCACGCGCCCGCCGACGCGGACTTTGTAGCGCAGGGTGATCTCATGCGCTGAGGAGAATGCGTTGGCGGCTGGACCCCCTAGCACTTCATCTATTTGGAACGTGCGTCCGTCGGGCCAGCATACTGCCAGGGGTGTGACCTGCCCGTCGTCGCGCCAGCGAGCGACTACATCGACATAGCGACGTTCCTTGCGCATATTGGGCGCGGGCATCCCTCCTCCTTTCCCTGGGGGTAGTAATATAGAACAAAAGTTCGTATAATGTAAGCGAACAAACCGTGTTTTTTGGTACGCAATCGGGGGTGCGTGGCGCTTGTCGGAGAGGGTCTACATCTGCATAGATCTCAAATCTTTCTATGCAAGTGTTGAGTGCATCGAGCGTGGTCTCGACCCTTTTCGCGACAATCTGGTCGTTGCGGACCCCGATCGAACTGAGAAGACCATCTGTTTGGCAATTACTCCCGCTATGAAGGCGCTTGGCGTGCGCAATCGCTGCCGCGTGTTTGAGATTCCACCGGCTATTGAGTACGTGAAGGCCAAGCCGCGCATGCGGCTTTATATGCAGAGATCGGCCGAAATCTACGAGATCTATCTGCGCTACGTTTCCCCTGATGACGTCCATGTCTATTCCATTGACGAAGTGTTTATCGAGGCTACGCCGTATCTCGCGCTGTATAAAACCGACGCTCGTTCTTTTGCCCGCACGCTTATGAACGCCGTGTTCTCCGAAACGGGCATTTGCGCGACGGCGGGGGTTGGCACGAACATGTTCCTCGCAAAGGTGGCGCTCGACATCACGGCCAAGCATTCTCCGGACAACATTGGCTTTCTGGATGAGGCGCTGTTCAGGGAACGTATCTGGTTTCATGAGCCCATTACTGACATCTGGCAGATTGGCCCCGGCATCGCTCGTCGCCTTGCCAAGTATGGCGTGCGGAATTTGGCCGGCGTTGCCGCTATGGATCCAGCGGTGCTGCATCGTGAGTTCGGCAGGAATGCGGAGTATCTGATCGATCATGCGTGGGGGCTTGAGCCCTGCACCATTGCGGATGTTCATGCGTATACGCCAGAGGGGCGCTCGATGGTTAACGGCCAGGTGCTGTCGTGCGATTATTCCTTCGAAGATGCGCGTATGGTGATGAGAGAGATGGCCGAAGCTAGTGTCCTCGAGCTTGTCGAGCAGGGCATAGTGACCGAGCGGGTTCACCTTATGGTTGGATACGCTCGAGGAGCGCTGGATGCGGGGCGCTTGGTTTCTGGCTTGGACGATGGTGCGGACGATGCGCCCGCCGAGTTCTTCGACGGCGGCCACGGCAAGCGCGCAGTTGGCGGCCGCTATGGTGTGCGCACGGGTGGAAGCCGAAAGCTCGATCGTCGTACTAATTCGCGCCGTTATCTTTTGTCTAAGCTTGAAGAGCTATTCGACGAAACTACGCTTCGCGATGTGCCTATTCGCCGTGTGAACATCGGCTTTTCTGATTTGCTGCCCGAGGAGGCGGCTACTCTAACGTTGTTCGATGATGTTGCGGCAGATACGCGTGAACACGAATTGCAGGATGCCATTAATGCGGTTCGAGGAAAGTTCGGCAAGAATGCCATGCTGCGGTTGTCGAGCCTCCAGGAAAAGGCAACGGCTCGCGAGCGCAATGAGCAGGTGGGAGGTCATCATGCCTGATCAGAAGCGTGAGGGTAGCCTTGCTTTTCACTGGCCGGAGCTTTCTCCGCGAGAAAGGGCGTATCGGGAGTCGGTATTGCGCGACGTGCGTGAGCGCGTGCGGAAAGACGGCCCTCGAGAAGCGGTGGCTCATCCTGGTCGTGCAACGCAGTTCATGCCTTTTGCTGCTCTTAAGGGCTATCACGAATTAGCCAAGTCGAAAGAGCGCACTTCCGAGCCTAGGCGTGAAGTCACCGAGGAGATGGCTCTTGCGTTGTCGCAGGTGGTTTCCTCTCTTGAACGAGGTTGCGTTGTCCGCGTCGTGCATTACGAGGGTGATGGCTATACAGAAACAGTCGGCGCTGTGTCTGAGGTGGTTGAGGCGCATCGGATGCTTCGCATCGTGCGCAAGCCGATAGCCTTTGCGGACATATTCTCGATAGAGGTTCTGTAGCGGCGGCTAGAACGAGCGCCTGCCAAGCACCA
>JAFYTB010000272.1 GCA_017559045.1 Eggerthellaceae bacterium
CGTCGTCGGCGTGATCATGTGCGCCGCACTCTATCCGGCCGACATCCCCACACTCGTAAGCATCACGCCCACGCAGGCCGGAGTCGCCCTTTTCATGGTGGTCTTTAACACCATCCTGCCCGTGGTCATGCTGCTCGAAGCCATCAAACGCATCGGCGCGACCCTGACTTCGCTCGTCGGTATCTCGGAAACGCCCTTCGCCGTGTTGTTCGCGTTCATCATCCTCGGCGAAACCCTCACCGGCATGCAGGTGGCCGGCTCCGTACTCGTGGTGCTCTCCATCCTCATGGTCACGATTCCGGAAAAGAAGAAGACCGAGTAGTCACTGGCTTCGGATGGTCGCAGACCCCAAGCAGCCCAGTCCCGAATAGCCACTAATCCTGAAGAACCACAGAATCAGACGCCGCAGACTCCCTGCCGGCGACCTTGCGCCCATGAACCAGGTGGTAGTAACCGCAGCCAGTAAGGGCAATGGCGGCCAAGATGAGGAAGGTGACCGTATAGCCCACAACGGGCAAGAAGGCGCCGATAACGACGGGGCCAATGCCCAAGCCAAGATCAAGACAGAGGAAGTAAGTCGAATTCGCCTTGCCCAAATCTTCCTTTGCGGAATTACGCGACACGACAGCCTGAACAGACGACTGCGTCGCACCCGTTCCGAATCCCATCAAGATAGCCGAAAGCAGCAGCACCGGTCCGTTGAAGGAAACGGCCAGGACAGCAAGACCCGCACTAGCCGCCGTGAGGGTGAGGTACAGCACCGCATTCTCTCCGCGACGGTCAAGACGCTTGCCCATCATCGGCCTCGTCACCAACATGCTGATGGCATATACGAGGAAGTAAAGGCTCGCGGCATCGTTCAGGTTTCGTTCCGCAGCGAACGAGGTCATGAACGAGAGAACGCCCGAATAGCAGAACATAAGGGGGATGGCGAGCGAAGCAATCGGAAGAATGCCGAGGTGGATATATCGGCCGATCACGCCAACAGCACCCGCGCCAGTTGCGCCTGCGACGCGCGAAGTCTGACAACGAGCGCGTCTTTCCTCGCGCGAAGGCTCGGGCACGCGAACACGCAGCAGCGACGCAAAAGCCGCAAGGCTAATCACCAGAGTGAACACGAACAAGAAGCGGTAGCTCGCCCCATTGTTCGTCATAACCATGGCCAGCATGGGGCCAACCGCCATAGCAGCAGCCGTCGATAGCGAGAAGTAGCCGATGCCTTCGCCCTGGCGGCTCTTGGGCACCAGCAACGCGGCGATGGCCGCAAGCGCACCCGTGTTCATAGCGAACGCAATACCGTGCATAACACGCATGCCGGCAAGAGGCCAATAGCCCGCCTCGAGAATATAAAGACCCGACGCCACCACGATAAGCGCGCCGCCCACCAAAGCCGACCTGCGCAAACCCCACGAATCCATGCGAGCACCAAACACGAAGCGCGTCGTGACGGATGCCGCCGCATATAGCGTCACCATCGCACCGGCGGCGCTATAGCTCACGTGATAAACAGAGTAGGCATATTCGACGATCTTCATCGCAATCAGGTAATACGCCAGCGCGACGACAAAATTAGCCAGAGTCAAAAGGACGAAACTCGGCGTCCACAGTTTTTCTTTTTCCTGCATGAGAACAGCCCCGCGCGCGAAGCTTCACGCCTCCTACTGCGAATCAATGAGCATGGCACGAACCACGCCCGGTGTGTTGTATTCACGCTTTCCTGCGCCAAGACCGGTCGAGCGAATGACGAAACGCTCGGGGAGGCTATCCCTCGTGCGCACGGCCGCAACAAATGCAGCTCCCGTCGGCGTGACAAGCTCGCCCCAGACGTCGATCATGCGCAGCGCAATTGCGTGCTCGGTCACGATGTTGACTACCGCAGGAACCGGCACGGGAATAACGCCGTGCTGGCAACGAACCGTACCATGACCCTCGGCGAGCTCGGTTACCACAACCTCGGAGACATCGAGATCGTCGAGACAGACCGCAAAAGCCAGCACATCGGCAATGGAGTCGACAGCTCCCACTTCATGGAAATGAACCTCGTCGATAGGCTTACCATGCGCCTTCGCCTCGGCAGCTGCCAGAACGGCGAAAACGTCATGAGCGATCTTCTTGGCTCGCTCGGTTGCACTCGAGCCATCGATGATAGCCAGAACATCAGCGAGGTTGCGATGCTCGTGCTCGTGATGATGGTGATGCGAATGCGCGTGGTCATGCGAGTGTGAGTGGCCATGCTCGTGGCCGTGCGAGTGGCTATGCGAATGCTCATGCAAATGGCCACCCTCGCGCTCATGAGTATGCTCGTGCGAATGGCCGCCCTCGTGCGTATGCTCGCTCCCATAAAGGTACGCCATGTCGTGATCATGGTTCTCATGCGCCGCATCAAGCACCACGTCGAAATCGCACGCATCCAAGCCCGACTTGTTAACTCGGCTCACACGGATCTCGAAACCCTGAACCGGCAACGTGGCCAACACATCGAGAACCTTACGCTCGCGCGCAGCTCTTTCCTCAGGCGTGCCCAGATCAAGCAGAGCACCCACGGTCATATCGCCGCTAATGCCCGACGAGCACTCCAAATACAGCATCTGAGCCATGGTTACGCATCCCTCGATCCCAGATGGTTGATCAAGCTAGCCTGATAACCAGCACCAAATCCGTTATCGATATTCACAACGGAAACACCGCTGGCGCACGAATTGAGCATGGCAAGCAATGCGGTCACGCCGCCGAACGAAGCGCCATAGCCAACACTCGTGGGAACCGCGATAACCGGGCACGAAACCAAACCACCCACCACGCTGGGAAGAGCACCCTCCATACCGGCAACAGCTACGATAACGCGGGCCGAACGCAGCTCTTCCTCAAAGGAAAGCAGCCTATGAATACCGGCAACGCCCACATCGTAGAGACGGTGAACCTTATTGCCCAGGAATTCAGCCGTCAACGCAGCCTCTTCCGCAACGAAGATATCGCTCGTTCCCGCAGCGGCGATCAGCACGAAACCGTCGCCATCAGGCTCGGGCATACCGCCGATAACGCCAAGGCGCGCCTCAGCGTGGTACTCAATATCAAGATCGCAATCAGCCAGCATACAAGCAACATGCCCCGCCTTCTCGGCGTCAAGCCTCGTCACCAAAACACGGCTCTGACCAGCATCTACGAGAGATCGGCAAATACCGGCGATCTGAGAAGCCGTCTTCCCCTCGCCATAGATAACCTCACCCGCGCCCTGACGCGCCGAGCGAGTCGTATCCGCTTTTGCATATCCAAGTTCAACAAACCCGCAAGATTCCACTGAAGCCCCTCTCCCGCAGGTGAAAATTCATCTGACACATGATACCCGACAAGGCACCCTCTCACGAAACCAGCTCGCTATCTAGCGGAAAGCTGGCGCCACAGGAGCCTTTCCGTAAACGCCCTCAAGAGCAGCCGCGACGCGGAACATATTCGCATCCTTAAGCGCTGGCGAAATCACCTGCACTCCCACGGGAAGCCCCGTTTGGGAGCCAAGCCCCACGGGAAGGCTCATGGCACCGTTGCCAGCGATGTTGACGGAGACGGTGAACATGTCCGAAAGATGCATCTCGCCGGGATCAGTTACCTCACCGAACTTGAACGCGGTTCGCGGCGTCACGGGTGCGACGATCGCGTCAACCTGAGCGAAAGCTCGTTCGTAATCGTCCTTAACCAAGGATCGAGCACGGTTGGCCGCACGAAGGTAGTCCTCGCTTTTATCGCAGGACAGCAAATAAGCGCCAAGCAGAACGCGCCTTCTTGCCTCCAGGC
>JAFYTB010000273.1 GCA_017559045.1 Eggerthellaceae bacterium
AAGGTGCCCAAGCGCGTCTTCATCGTCGACGACTTCCCGATGACGCCGTCCATGAAGATCCAGAAGTTCAAGCTGCGCCAGATGGCGGACGAGCTGGTCAACGGGTCCAAATAGGGATTCGTGCCATATAGAAACCGATACTCAGAAGAGCAAAGAAAGGAGAGACAACATGGAGCCAAACATCAAGGAGGTTGCACATCGTATCCAAGCCCTGCGAGAGGACATGGAGATTACGATGCAAGAAATGGCTGATGCCGCTGGCATTTCCGTTGCAGAATACGCCGCACAAGAATCCGGAGACAACGATCTGTCGTTTACCTTCCTGTACAAATGCGCCAATCGCCTTGGCGTCGATGTGATCGAGCTTCTCACAGGCGAAAACCCCCACCTGTCTGCCTACTCGCTCACCCGTGCGGGCGAAGGCCTGTCCATCAAGCGTCGCGCGGGCTTTGAGTATCTGCACAAGGCACCCCACTTCCGTAATAAGCTTGCAGAGCCCTTCTTGGTCACTGCACCCTACCTGGAAGAGGAGCAGGACTCCCCCATCCATCTTGCTCACCACAAAGGCCAGGAGCTTGACTTCATCATCTCTGGCCGTATGCGATTCGCATACGAAGATCACGTGGAAGAACTTGAGGCTGGCGACCTGGTTATGTACGACAGCGGCCAAGGACACGGCATGATCGCCATCGGAGGCGAGCCCTGCGTCTTCCTCGCGCTTGTCCTCAACCCCCAGGACGAGAAGATTATGTAGGCGCTCTACCTCTACCGGAATAAGAACGCGCCCAAATTACCGTAATCTATTCGCCCTTTCGTAGAAACAAACTACGTAAACATTAAGAAAGAACTGATACCAATGAGGAACATCTACAAGCGTTATCTTGACGAGACTTTTAACGAGCTGGGCCAGGTTGAGACTTTCCAAGTTCACTATCCCGAATACTTCAACTTCGGCTATGACATCGTTGACGACATCGCCGTGAACGATCCCTCTCGTCGCGCTATGGTGTGGGCTAATCCCGAAGGCGAAGAGCATGTATTCTCGTTCGCTGACATGAAAAAGTGGTCTGACAAGACCGCAAACTTCTTATCTGAGCAAGGCATCGGACGCGGAGATTACGTGCTCGTCGTCCTCCGTCGCCACTATCAATTCTGGTTTGTGGCCACCGCGCTCGCAAAGCTTGGCGCCATCATGGTTCCGGCTACCTTCATGCTCAAAGAGCACGATATGGAGTACCGCTTGAACGGCTGCGACATCAAGGCCGTTATCACCACCAACGTTGGCGATGTCGCTCAAGTCGTCGACAACGTACTCGACAAATGCCCCAGCGTTCAAACGCGCATCCTTGTTAACGGCGGTGGCGGCGGCCTGACCCCTTGCGATGAGTCGGGCTCCTGGATCCTCGAGCAACCCGAAGGAACGCTTGGTGCCGCCCTTTCGGGTCCCGAGGGCCTCTGCAAGCTTCCCGTTGCTCGTGAAGGCTGGCTCGATTTCAACACCAACGTACTTGCCGCAAGCGAGGAATTCGAACGCCGAGATACCTTGGCGGCGGAGCCAATGCTCATGTACTTCTCGTCTGGCACCTCCGGCAACCCGAAGATGGTTCTGCACGACTCCGGTTACGCAGTGGCTCACCTTATCACTTCGAAGCCGTGGCACAACGTTCGTCCCGACGGCCTCCACTTCACCATTGCGGATACCGGTTGGGGTAAGGCCGTCTGGGGTAAATACTATGGACAGTGGATCATGGAAGCCGGCGTTCTCACCTACGACTACGACCGCTTCAACGCCGACGAGCTGCTGAGCCTGTTCGCCAAGTATCAGATCACCTCGTTCTGCTGCCCGCCGACCATGTACCGCCTCTTCATGCAGGCTGACGTCGACTCCTATGACCTCTCTTCGCTTGAATACTGCACCACCGCTGGCGAGGCGTTGAATCCTGATATCTTCGAATTTTGGCTGGCCCACACGGGTCTGACGATCTACGAAGGCTTCGGCCAGACCGAGACTCCGCTCACTATCGCGAACCTCACCAACTCCACACCGCGCTCTGGCTCCATGGGCAAGCCTGTTCCGATGTATAACGTCGGCATCCTCCGTCCCGACGGCACCGTATGCAACGTTGGCGAAACCGGCGAGATCTGCATTGAGTGCAACCCCCGTCCCGCGGGCATCATGATGGAGTACTACCGCAACCCGGAGAAGACCGCCGAAGCTATCTATGACGGCTGGTACCACACGGGTGATACGGCATGGCGCGACGAGGACGGCTACCTGTGGTATGTCGGCCGCAATGACGACGTCATCAAGTCAAGCGGATACCGCATCGGCCCCTTCGAGATCGAAAGCGTTCTGCTCGAGCACGATGCCGTACGCGAGTGCGCAGTTACGGGTGTTCCGGATCCCTTGCGCGGTAAGGCGGTCAAGGCAACCATCGTTCTCGCCCCTGGCTATAAGCCGAGCGATGTGCTCACTCGCGAGCTTCAGCAATGGGTAAAGAACAAGACGGCTCCCTACAAGTATCCGCGCATCGTTGACTATGTCGACGAACTGCCGAAGACGGTCAATGGCAAGATCAGACGCGTTGCTATCCGTCAGGCAGATGAGAAGAAGGACTAACGCTCTCGATTCTGCGTGATTTGAAGAAACTCTACCGAGAAACAATAAGAAGAGGCGACGCAAAATGTCGCCTCTTCTGTGTCACTTTAGGGACGGGGTTGGCTGGCGGATTGGCTCGTAGCTACTGTCACATTTTAGCGAAAATGCGACAGTAGCTACGAGCCAATCCGCCAGCCAACCCCGTCCCGTAAGGGTCGTATATTACATATATCAAGGCGGTCGCTCACCGCCACAATGTTTCGCTTACAAAAAATCGTGCAAGCCACTTCGAATGCGTTTTACTTCACTGTGCTAAAGTGCTTTGCATGATGATTTCTTGCGGACATACCAAAACATCTTCTCGCGTCCTCTTTGCAGCACCCTCCAAATGCGTGTTGCCGGATGCTCCGCCCAGCTTTTACTTTTTTACCTACCGATATCGCTAGCACACGGGCCAAGCCTCGGGTGTCTCGTTGCATCCTCGCTTTTGGTTCGTGTGCGCCTCCAAGCCTCTCGTGCTTCACGATTCATCTGCCTTAGCGGCCGGTCGTAAGCAGGAGGCTTTTCTGTTTTATCCACACAAAGCTACTGAATGCAGAACAACTTCAATCATTCAGAAACGGAGCGAACTATCATGAGAATGAACTTCCACAGAAAACTTCCCATCCCTCAGGAGGTCAAAGCCGAATTCCCTCTCACGGAACGAATGGCTGAAGTAAAAGCAGAGCGAGACAAGGCTATCAAAGCTGTATTTGACGGCGAATCGGACAAGTTCATCCTGATCATCGGCCCTTGCTCCGCTGATCGCAGCGAACCCGTACTCGAGTACATTTCCAAGCTTCGCGGAATCCAAGAGCAGGTATCCGACAAGATCATCATCATTCCGCGAATTTACACCAACAAGCCCAGAACCACAGGCCAAGGCTACAAAGGCATGTTGCATCAGCCCGATCCCGAAGCAAAGCCGGACATGT
>JAFYTB010000274.1 GCA_017559045.1 Eggerthellaceae bacterium
AACGCCGGGTAACAAGAACTATGGCGCTTACACGGTGAAGTTGGGCATGTATGCCCAGTTCGTTGGCCGTTTTGCGGTAGGTCCAGGCAATTTCTTCCCGCCGCCGCACATCGACAGCGCTGTGCTTCGCCTTGATCGCCGCGCTCCGCTTGATGCTGAGGGCAATCCTCTTGACGAGCGCTCGATTCGCGCTGCGTGCATCATGGCTGACGCTGCATTTGCCAGCCGTCGCAAGACCCTGTCGAACTCCTGCAAAACGTACTTCATGGGTAGGGGAGACAGCGGTAAGGCAACGGCCGAGAAGCTGCCTGCTATTTTCGAGGCAGCTGGCATTGACCCCAAGCGTCGCGGCGAGACTCTCGACCAGGCAGAGTTCATTCGTTTGGCCAAGGCTTATCTGGCTGTCTGCTCTGACGACGAGCAGTAACGCTACTTATATAGAAGTTCTCGTTTGAGCGGCACTGGGGATGCCGACGTATTTCTGCCATAGAAACAAAAAGGGCTTATAGGACAAAAAGTGTGTCTGGAGACTAGTCGATAGCGTACGGGTACGGGGTCGAGTGGTGGAGCTCCTGCCACACCAGGCCATCGCCCCACGAGGGCGCCTCCGACTCCCTCGGATTCGTCGCGTACAGCTCGTAGAGAAGGTCGATGTCGGCGTCCGTGGGCATCGACCTCAGTATCTCCGCCGCGGGCAGCGGGCACTCGGTGTGCATGTAGCACCACCAGTAGACGGCCTTCACCCTCCTCGCCGCGCTCATCCCCCTGTGGTTCCTGAGCATCGCCCTCAGCTGGGCGTTGACCCCGCCCTCGATCCTGTTGTTGGTCCTGGGCAGCGGCCCCTCAGCCGTGAGCTCGGGGTCGAGGTAGGTGAACAGCACGCCCTTGTTCGCCAGCGCAACGAGCCCCCGCCGCGCCTTTCTGAGCCTCTCGTGCGTGTACTCGCTCCTGCCGTCGACTACGGTTCTCTCCTCGAGGAAGTCCGACCAGAAGTCGCACCACT
The DNA here is from genome assembly GCA_017559045.1 of Eggerthellaceae bacterium. GTDB lineage: Bacteria > Actinomycetota > Coriobacteriia > Coriobacteriales > Eggerthellaceae > RGIG3135. Next base: position 1,004 of record JAFYTB010000274.1, read on the forward strand.
GCATGAAGCGCTCGGTCCACCAGCGGGCCTGCTGAAGGTCGTCGAGGTGCATTAGCTCCTTGGCAAGCCCGTAGAGCTCCACGCCAGCCTGCAGCTTCGGCCTGCTCGTCGTGCAGCGCTTGACCTGCTGGAACGCGTGGAAGACGCACCTCTGCACCTTCGTCCTCGGCCACTCCTCGGCCACCGCGGTGGCGAAGCCGCTTCCTCCGTCGGTGACCACCATGTCGGGAGGGGCTATGCGGGAGAGCAGCGCCCTCCACGCCCTGGTCGTCTCCGCGCGCGCGAGATACCAGGAGAGCACGTGGGTTTCAGAGCACGCTATGAGCACGACGAGGTCCCGGGCGATGTAGATGCCGTCGACGTAGACGACCCGGTGGATCTCGTCGACGACCTCGGGCATGGGCCAGATCTCCCAGAACCTCTCCGCGCGGCGGCGAAAGCTGCGCCCGCACCCGGGCATCTCGAGCTGGGTGCCCTTACCGAGCAGCCAGGAGATGAAGCTCCTCAGATCCTTCGCATCGCTGTCATACCTGTGGACGTCGCTGGCCCCGCAAGACCTGCAGCGCCATCTCTGGGCACCCGAGCTCGTCTTGCCGTTGCGCTTCATCTGCGAGCCGCAGGAGGGGCATTTCTTGGCCTTCATCGCAACCCCCGTCGGAATCGGAATTTTCTGACGAGTTTTATGATGCCTGACCTGCGGAAACACGAAAATCCAGACACACTTTTTGTCCAGGTGGAAAAATTGACCCAGAAGAATTTTTTGACATGAAAAAAGGGCGTTGACCTGCGTCAACGCCCTGTTGCTGGACACACTTTTTGTCCTATAAGCCACAAAAAGACGGTCGAGAGCAATCTCGACCGTCTTTTTGTTTCTCGGGAGGCGAAAGCCTGAAATAAGAATGCGTCGGCGCGTTAAGGACGGGTGCATTCGGGGCTCAATACGAAAAAGGCGCGACCCCTACATTGGTGGCCGCGCCTTTTTCGTATGCAAATCGAGAGCCCTCGTTTGCTCGGTTACTTCTCCGTCTTGTAGTAAACGACAGGCTTGATGCAGTCTCGGTTTGCACCGTTCATCATGCGCAGCGCAGCTTCTGTGTTCTCAATGCCCTCCAAGCGGTGCGTGACGAGCTTTTCGGGAGCCAAACGACCCAGTTCCACCAAGGTTAGAAGGCGCTCGAGAATCTCGCGGTTTACATCGACGAGTACGGTCTTGAACGTCTTATCCATGAGGAATCCGTAGTAAGCCAGCGGCTTCGCCTCCTCGCCCATAAAGCTGGCAAGGTTGATGACCGTGCCGTTTCTCTTGGTCATGAACAGACCCTGGCTGACCGTGTTCGAGTCCTTGCCTCCGCAAACGATGGCGCAGTCGACGGGGCCCCCGTTAGCTGCGATCACCTGCTGTACGATATCGCCGTCGCGATAGGAGATGAAGTCGGTCGCGCCGTACTCCTTGGCGATATCGAAGCACAGTTGGCGGGAACCGATGGCGTAAATACGGCCTGCTCCTGCTAGCGCTGCAGCTGCGATGGCCATGAGGCCGATTGCGCCTGTGCCGATTACGGCAACCGAGTCACCAAACCTGATGTTTGCGTTGCGAATGCCCTCGAACGACGTTGAGGCCATGTCCGTCAGCATGACGGCCTGCTCCCAGGTGACTGATTCGGGGATCTTCGCCAGGTTCATATCGGCGTCGAATACGAAGTACCTCTCAGCAAAGGCGCCCTGCTGCCAATCTTGAGCTTCGCCGTAAACGGTCATGTTGTGGGCTCGTGCGTATCCTGCCTGCGCTTCTTTGGTACGGAAGTTGTTGATGGCGGCTCCGACGGCTACTCGATCACCCACCTTGAAATCCCTGACCTCGGATCCTACCTCCACGACGTAACCGCAAGTCTCATGGCCGATGGCCTTGCCCAAGCAGCCGGGCACAGCATGGGGATTCTCCATGATGTGGGTGTCGGACGTGCACGGTGCGACGAGGTAAGGCTCGATGATTGCGTCGTAAGGTCCGCATTTTGGCTCGGGGAGGTCCTCCCTCATCTCGACGACGCCCTTCTCGACGAGAACCAGTCCTTTCATGTTCGCTCCTATCTGCTCTTGTACTTGATGTTCGCTGGTTTGCATCGGATTCCTTGGCGCTGGGGCGCTGGGCAGATGCGGCGAATGCGGCAATTAAATCAAAGGGCAATCGTCGTAATTGTGGCGATTTGCTCAATCGCCTCTTGATTCCGTTGTGACTTTGCAGAGGCGTTGGCCTGGAGGCGATCGAAATGCGGGCGTTGCGCCATTTGGCCTTTCCTTGCAATCAGGATTCCGGTCAAAAATAACGACTTAAGAAAAATGCGGAATAGTGCGACCGCCCACATTTCGCCGATAAACCGCCGAGTATATTCCGTCACATCGGGTGGCCGGCGTAGGTGTCGATCCTGGCTCCCCCGTGAGAAAAAGAGGCAAGAAATGACAGAGGAGGAGAATATGACGAACAAGTGGGCTCCTGAAGAGGGTCAGCTCGAGCGCGTAACAGCGAAAATCGTTGAGCGTCATGCCGAAGATGAGATCTTCACCGGCGCATGCTCGAAGAACGGCTGTTGGGACGTTTGCCTGCTCAAGGGACATGTCGGCAAGGACGGCAAGGTCAACGCCATCGAGACCGACAACTCAATCCACCCCAACTGCGGTCGCGAGGACGAGTACTGCGACTTCGACGACTTCGTGAAGGGAATGTACCAGAAGCGAGCCTGTACGCGTGGTCGCCTGCTTCGCTCGGACGTCGAGTCTCCGACCCGCATCACCCAGCCGATGCGCCGCGTCGGCCCCAAGGGCCCCGGCGCCACCTTCGAGCCCATCAGCTGGGACGAGGCCCTCGACGAGATCGCACGCATGTACTCCGAGACTCGCGAGAAGTACGGCCCGCTTTCTGTCTACTGCGATGGCATGATGGGCAAGTCCTGGGACCCGTGGGGAAGCTACCTTCCCGGCGGCGCGGTTGCGTGCTGGGGCGAGGATTCCTACGAATCCACGAACTTCGCCGACGACATCATGTACGGCCACAGCGCTGACTGGATCGACCAGGTTGACGGCATCGCCGAGATTCAGACCTTCTTCGACTCCAAGCTGATAATCCTGTTCGGCCTGGATACCGCAAACAACTTCACCGAGCGCACCTACTACCAGATGCTCGCGAAGGAGAAGGGCATCCCCATCATCTACATCGACCCGCGCTTCTCCTGGACTGCCCAGTCCATCGCAACTCAGTGGATCCCCATCAAGCCGGGTACCGACATCGCGCTCATCTTCGCGATGACCTACGTCCTCATCGAGGAGGACCTCGTCGACCATGAGTTCATCGAGAAGTTCGTCGAGCCCGAGGGCTACCGCAAGTACGTCGACATGATCATGGGAAACGAGCCTGAGTGGTACTGCCAGGGCATGGCTTCCATGGAGGAACCGAAGACTCCTGAGTGGGCCGAGCAGATCTGCGGCATCCCCGCTGAGACCATCCGCGAGCTTGCTCGCCTCTACGGCAAGACCAGCCAGGAGGGCCCTGTTTACATTCGCATGATCTGGGCAGCAACCCGCGCTATTTACGGCAAGGATACCGCCCGTGCGTTCAACGTCCTGCAGACAATTTGCGGCAACTTCGGCAAGAAGGGCTGTGCCGGTAACGGCACCGGCTTCGGACGCCGCAAGGGCACCCATGCTCCCTATTCGCTGATGCACGTGGCGAACGGCACCGGCCCCTATGGCGAGACCATCTGCATGGAAGCCGTGGCTTACAACAAGGCCGTCCTGCTCCACCCGAAGATGGAGGCCGGAGAGATCACCACGGATGAGTACTGCTACGAAATCGGCTGCTCCGCCACCGGCCCCATGCCCAACATCCATATGATCTGCGACATTCCGTCAAACCGCAACCTGGCCGCTGGCTGGTACGGCGTAAACGAGCGCCTCGAGTCGCTCAAGCAGGTCGATTACTTCGTGTACATGCACTGGAATCTGAAGAACGCTACCTGCTGCTATGCCGACATCGTGCTGCCCCAGACCAGCTCCTCCATGGAGTCTCCGTGGAACAGCCTCATCTACAACCTTAGCCTCTGCAACGGTATCAACGCCGGAACTCACAACCACTTTATCCTGGGCGATGGCAGGAGCAAGGCTCCCGAGAACACCCGCTACACCTGGTGGATTGTCAAGGAGATCGCCGTGCGACTGGGCATCGCCGACGAGTTCTG
>JAFYTB010000275.1 GCA_017559045.1 Eggerthellaceae bacterium
ACGAGGCCGAACTTGGTGCGGGCCTTCTGCATGACATCCTTGCCGCCATACACCGCACGACCAGATGCGTCAGCAGTCGTAACCTGCAGGTCGCCGTAAGACAATTCGCCAGCGTCGAGTGTCTCGAGCAGAGTGAGGCAACGCAGCAGCGTGGACTTTCCACCGCCCGAAGGACCGATGATCGCGAGCACGTCGCCCTTATTAACCGTCAGCGAAATGTCTTTGAGAACTTCGTTGTCACCAAAGCTCTTCTTCGCATGATCAAGCTTAACGATCGGTTGCATCTTGATAGCCTTTCAATTTCAGCAAACCCTTGGCTTGGCGGCCAATCCTGCAAGCGGGATCACATACCCCCAGGTTGACGCCCAATCCCTCAGATCAGCGTTAGTCGTGATAGTAGCTGAGCTTCTTCTCAACACGGACAAGTGCCATTTCGACCACCAGGTTGAACACCCAGTAGATCGCACCGGCGAGCAGGTACGGAACCATGCTGACCTGCGAGGAGGCAAGCGCCTTGGCCTGGGAGAACATCTCCATGATGCCGAGGACGAAAGCCAGCGAGGTATCCTTGACCAGCGTGATGATCTCGTTGCCCATTGCCGGCAGAATGCGCTTGATAACCTGCGGCAGGACAATCTTCATGAAGGTCTGAGCGCGAGAATAGCCAAGCACGCTGGCTGCCTCGTACTGACCCTGCGGAATAGACTGAATACCGCTTCGATAGATCTCAGCGAAGTAAGCTGCATAGTTGAGGATGAAGCCGATTGCGCAAGCAACGAACTTCCAGTCGGCACCGAGGCTCAGGCCGAAAAGGTAATACGGACCGTATGCCCATGCCATGAGCTGCAGCATAAGCGGCGTACCGCGCATAACGGAAATGTAGGCACGGGTGATCAGGGCCAGCGGCTTGAACTTGCTCATGCGGCAAAGCGCCACGATCACGCCAAGCGGCAGCGCGCCCACAAGCGTGGTGAGGAAGATCTGCGCCGTGAAGAGGAAGCCCGAGAAGAGAATCTCCAACATGACCGACAGTTCCAAGAGGACACCTTAGACAAAGCTACGGACGAAGGCTTTGGCCCCGCCCGTATCCATTTACTCTATCGCTTTATTGTACTACAGCACTAAAGCGTATCAGGGAAGTATACCCGTCCTCCCCTCAATTCACGCCATCAAAACAGGAAAGGGCGTCGGGTTTTACCCCGACGCCCCGTGGCATCAATATGCTCGACTGCCTTCAGGCTAGAGTCGAACTACTTCAGGCACCAGCCCTCCCAAGCGATACCCTGGTCAGCGTACTTCTCGCAGATCTGCTGAGCGGTACCGTCGGCAACCATTTCCTTCAGGGTTGCGGTAACCTGAGCGGCCATAGCCTCGTTGCCCAGCTTGAAGCCGACTGCATAGTGCTCAGCGGAGAGCTCGGCGATCTGAACATAGACACCGGGGTTAGCAGCCATCTGGTAAGCAGCGATGGAGAGGTCGCAAGCAACAGCGTCGACCAGACCGGTCTCGAGCTGCATGAAAGCGTCGTTGTAGGTAGCGATGGTCTGGACTGCGCCGCCAGCGAAGGAAGCGACCAGATCAGCGTTCTCCTCAGCCTCGAGGACGTCGAGAGCAGCGGACTCAACCTGGGTGATGACGTTCTTGCCAGCAAGGTCAGCCAGGGTGGCGATACCGGAGTCAGCCTTAACAATCATGACCTGAGCGTTCAGCATATAGGGCTCGGACCATGCGTACAGACCCTCACGACCCTCATAGGTGAAGCCGTTCCACACGCAGGTGATGGAGCCGTCGTTGAGCAGAGCGTCCTTAGCATCCCAGTCGATCGGGGTGGTCTCAAGGGTCCAGCCATTACGGGCGCAAACCTCAGCAGCGAGGTCGAGGTCGAGACCAGCATAGCTGCCGTCGTCAGCGATGTAGCCATACGGCGGATAACCGGCGTCGAAGCCGACGACCAGAACGGTGGCCTCTTCGCCACCCTCGTTGTTGGCGGGCTCGTCGGAGCCGCAGCCAGCGAGAAGCACCATGCTCATGCACAGAGCGGCAACGATGGTTGCCAGCAGGACAATCTTCTTCTTCATATCAGATCCTCTCGGTTCTTTTCCCCTCAAGACAGCCATTCTACTTGCTGCCTTTGCATCACTCTAGCACGCTAAAGTAATAGAGGGCAGTATAGCACAGCCCTCTATCTCATAAACAATTTTGGGAAATCGAACCAGAGAAGCGCCCCCGAAAGTCCGTAAGCGGGTGCACCCTACTTCTTTCGACCGATAATGCTTCCTCGCTTCGGCGGAACGCCGGCCTCTACAAGACGCGGCTCAAACGAGAAGAGCTCCTCGACAGGCACTTCGTTAGAAAGCGTGATGCACTTCTTCAGGCACGCATCAGCGCACAGCCTGCACTGCACGCAATCGGCCGCAGAGAACTCCATCCAGCGACGGCCCTCTTCAGGATGCTCTTCCTCGCTCTTGCGAATCGCCGCCATGGGACAGAACATCGTGCACATACCGCAGCCGTTGCATCTCTCGGGGTCGATGTCGATGCGACCGAACAGCCTCGTGACGATCGTCTCGTCCTCGCATTCGCCCAGCTCGTACAGCGCATTGAGAATGCGCTCATTTCGCTGGGACGGAAAATGCGGCAGCTTTGCGCCAATATTAGTCTTGATACCCAAACGCTCTCGCAGTGAAGCGACCTTCTGCGCCTTGCCCATATTGAGCGCATCGGCAACCGTCTTCTCGGCAGCCGTCATGGCAACGTCCTTAGCCTTGCCTCCTGCCGTGGAGAAGAAGCCGCGACGCGAAGCAGCCAGAGCCGCACGCTCATCGGCATGCATGGCAACCTCAGGGAAGTCAGACACACGCTCAACCTGCACCTCGCTGCCGAACAGCCACAACAGGTTGCAGGCAGAATCAAGCGTAGCCTCAACATTGCTGGAAGCCGCACCGTATTTGCAGGTGGTGCAGTTGCCGTCAACGAGATAGATCTGCTCAACGCCACGCGCGGCCAACTCGAGCAGCATGGTTTCGCCGATACGGCCAAGGCAGGGAACGCTTGCGTACTTCGTCGGATCGGCATAGCCCCAGGCAGCGGCACGCGCACACGAGATAACGGCAACGCCCGCGTTCTTCGTCGCAACTGCCACCTGAGCGGCAAATTCCTCATCAAGCGGATTGATGGGAATCAGCGCATCGGTGGGACACACGGCAATGCAGCTTCCACAACCGACGCACGCGAACGGGCTCATTTCGATCTTGTTGTTGCCCACCTTGATGGCGTCGTTGATGCAAACCTCAACACAACGGCGGCACTTGGCATTGCGGTTGCGCACCACAACGCAGCGCGACTCAGCAGGCACAACGTACTTGTCTTCAAATGCTTTAGCAAGCTCGACGATGTCCGAAACGTTTGCCACGTCACACGCCCTATTCGCCCATGTAGGAATCTTCGATGCGCTTCAGCTCTTCAGGCGTGTTCGCATTGATGAAGCAACCGCCACGCGGCTCAGCCTCGAGCACGCGCTCCTGAGAGAACTCGAAGACGTTGATCTTCGGATCAGCGAGCAGAGCCTGTGCGCGCTTGTCGCCTTCGTCGAGCGCACGGCGGATAGCGGGCACGCAGGTCTCACGACGGTACAGAGCGTGGAAAGGCTCATAGCCATGATTGTTCACGGGAACAACCGCATCCGCGCCAGTGCGCGACATGGCGATGGACTGCGCGACCACCAGCGGAGCGCTTGCGAAGATCATGTCGCAAGCGACCACGGCAACGTAAGGGTTCTGCGAAGCCTGCATAGCCGTGTACAAACCGGGAAGAGCGCCGCGGAACTTGAAGGCGTCTCCAACCAGCTTGAGGTTGAGGTTGGGATACTCCTCGAAGAGGAACTGGAGGTTCTCATGCTCGTTCGTCGTGATGATGAGCTCGTCGGCAACCGGAGACAGACGGTCAATGAGACGCGTAATCAGCGGACGGCCAGCGAAGGGAACCGTTGCCTTCGAACGACCCATGCGACGGCTCTCGCCACCTGCCTGAATGACCACCGAAATGCGCGGACGAGCAAAATGCTCCTGCACGAAGTCGGCCAGCGCGACGGTGTCATTGATATCAAGCGCGGGAATGTTGAAGAGAAGCGCAGCCTCACGTGCCTCGGGAATGTCGGTCACGATAGCCACCGTATCAGCCGTGGGCATCTTCTCCTTAATGCGAGCGCGACGCTCCACCTCTTCGGGCGTGAGCTCTTCGACGGGCTCAGGAGCAGTCAGCTCTTCAGGCTGCACAAGATTTGCATGCTTGCGGCCGCCGGCCTTTGCACGGGAGATCTGGGTAAAGTCAGAGCCAAGCGAGCAGCCGTTGCGCGCACCCTCGATGAACGCAGCTGCAACAGCCATGTCGGCCTCATTGCCGGAACGCATGATCTCGATAGTAGGAAGGCCGCTCTTGCGATAACCCTCGACAACCACGATGTCATGGCCCTGCATGCCGCGCACGATCTCGGAGCACTCAAGCTCACCCTCGATGGTCTTAATGCAAGCCATCTTGCCAGGAGCTGCGATCACCGTCTCGGAAGCGCCTGCAGCACGATGACGGAAGGAGTCCTTGCCCGGATAGTCGATCTCGAAACCAACGTGGGAATGATGCTTGACGCTACCAACATCGAGGCCACGAGAAACCAGCTCGGTAATAAGCTTCTCGATGATGGTGGTCTTACCGGAATTATGACGTCCAACAATGGCAACTGCCGGAGAAGGCACATTGAGCTTGGCCATGTTCGCTCCCTCTAATGATTCTGGTACTCGCCCCTATGGGCGCAAATTTGCTGAATAGCATAATAGCACTACCCGTGCATACGGCTTCCAACCGAAACCAAAGCGCACCTTCGCCTCGCGCTTGAGGCTCTTCGGAAAAGAAGGCCCAACGAAAGGCCGAGGTGTACAATGGATTCGCTTTCAGCCGAAAGCACACAAGCACCCGAGCAGCAGAGGAGAGCCTCATGCCCGTCATCCGCATCGAAACACTCGACGATCCGCGACTCGATGCGTACGCCCGCCTGACCGAAGCCCAGCTTCGAAACAAGCTCGAGCCCGAAAAAGCCCTGTTCATCGCAGAAAGCGGCAAGGTCATCGAGCGAGCCTTCGCTGGCGGAATGGAGCCCATTTCCCTACTCATGGAGGAGAAATGGCTCGAATCGATGGCCGACATCATCGAACGCATGGAGGCAGGGCATCCCGATCTCCCCATCTTCGTCGCACCGCATGACGAGCTCGAGAAGCTTACGGGCTTCGAGCTGACGCGCGGCGCATTGGGCGCATTCCGCCGTCCCCAGCCGCAAGATGTTCGCGAAGTGCTTGAGAACGCACGCCTTGTGGCTGTGCTCGAAGACATCACCAACCACACCAACGTCGGCGCCATCTTTCGCTCGGCTGCAGCCCTTGGCGTAGACGCCGTGCTCGTGACACCCGCCTGTTACGACCCGCTGTATCGCCGCGCCGTGCGCGTGTCGATGGGCACCGTATTCCAGGTACCGTGGACGCGCATCGGAAGCGACGCCCACAATTGGGCCAGCGAGGGAATCCCCCTGCTCAAGAGCCTTGGCTTCACCACAGCCGCCATGGCGCTTTCCGACGACTCCGTATCGCTTGACGACCCCGAGCTCAACGCCGCTGAGAAGGTTGCAATCATCTTGGGAACGGAAGGCGACGGTCTGGCTCACTCGACCATCGCCCAATGCGACTACACCGTGCGCATTCCCATGGCTTATGGCGTCGACTCCCTCAACGTAGCCGCAGCTAGCGCTGTCGCATTCTGGCAGCTCAGGCGATAAGCGACGCTCCCATGGCGCTCAAAGAACTCAACAGGCAGGAACTCCTGCGCGACCTGGCCCTCTGCGGATGCGGACTCGCCGACGAGCGAAGCACTCGCTTTGCCGCGGAAGGCGCCCACGATCCAACGGCAACGCGCTATTTCGTGCTTGAGCAGCTGTTCGCACAACTCGACCTCGATGAGTCGTCTCACCTGCTGGATGTCGGCTGCGGAAAGGGTCGCGCTCTGGCGTATTTCGCGGAAGCGAAACTGCCCGGCTGCGCAACCGGCGTCGAGCTCGATCCAGATCTCGCACGTACGGCCCAGGCTTGGACCGAAAACTTCGAGCAGCTAAGCGTTATCGAAGGCAGCGCCCTCAGCGTTCCACTGCGCCGCTTTACGCACTTCTACCTGTTCAACCCCTTCGACAGCCCGATACTCGAGCAATTCGTCGAGAAGATCGAAGCCGAGACGCGACGACCCATCACGCTCTGCCACATGTCTGACAACGGCGAGAACTATCTATTCATGGGACGCAGCGGTTGGCGCCTTCAGTCCGAAGGCTGGATCCACATACATCAAGGGGCACCCGTTTTCGGATGCCCCCAGCACTGGTCTATATGGAAGTTTGATCCAGCGGCTCGCTAGCGCAACGCACCCAAGCCGACCCATGAACGCGCCCAGGCCGACCCACCAACGCGCCTAAACCCAGCGCCCAAGCCAGTATTCGCTACATATTGCGCAGGAACGCCTCGTAACCCTTGCGCGCCTCGTAGATGTCGGCCTTGCTGGTGACCTCCCACGGCGCATGCATGGAAAGCACGGCCACGCCCGAGTCAATCACGTTCATGCCATACTTTGCAGGAATATAGGCGATCGTTCCGCCACCACCCACATCGACGCGACCAAGCTCAGCCGTCTGGAACTGCACGCCGGCATCGTCCATCACGCGGCGAAGGCTTGCCACGTACTCGGCGCTCGCATCGTTGCTGCCGCTCTTGCCACGTGCGCCCGTGTACTTGTTGAACACAAGGCCCTTACCCAGGAATGCGGAGTTCTTCGCTTCGAAGACACTCGCATAGGCAGGGTCGTAACCTGCGGAAACATCCGAAGACAGCATGTTGGAAGCAGCCAACGCGCGACGCAGGGCCAGGTCGCCAACCTCGCCAGCCAGATCCATGATCTCGGCGATCACATTCTCGAAGAACATGGAAGCCATACCCGTAGCGCCAACGCTGCCAATCTCCTCCTTGTCAACGAGGATGGTCACTGCCGTCTTTGCCGGAGGCTGCTCGTCAGCCGCAAGCGCAAGCTGAGCAACCAGCGAAGTGTACGAGCAAACGCGGTCGTCCTGTCCGTAGCCAATGACCATGCTGCGGTCAAAGCCCAGGTCACGAGCGCGACCAGCGGGGACAACCTCGAGCTCGGCAGAAAGGAAGTCCTCTTCCTCAATGCCGTACTTTTCCTTCAGAAGCTCAAGCACCATCGCCTTAACCGGCTCCTTAGGCTGTGCAGCAGCAGGGCTGGCTTCGGAGGCAGCTTCCTGGGCGCCATCTTCCTCAGTGCCCAAAGCCGTTTGCTCAGCAGGAGCAGCACCCGCGGGCCTGTTGCCTACGAGAAGATCGAGGTCCTCGCCCTCGACAACCTTCGCGCCGCTCTTCTCCATCTGCTGCGCACCCAGATGAGGGAGCAGATCGGTGATGCAGAACACGGGATCAGAAGGATCTTCGCCGATGTTGATCTCGACGACCGAACCATCCTTCTTGGCCACCACACCGTGCAGGGCAAGCGGAAGCGCAACCCACTGGTAGTTCTTGATGCCGCCGTAATAATGCGTGTCGAGCAGGGCAAATCCATTGCTCTCGTACAGAGGGTTCTGCTTCAGGTCAAGTCGCGGGGAGTCGATATGCGCGCCGAGAATGTTCATGCCCTCCGCAAAGGGACGCTCGCCAACATGCACGAGCATCAGCGCCTTGCCATGAGCCTGAGCCCACAGCTTGTCGCCCGGAACAAGCTTGCGACCAGCGGAAATAGCCTCGATCAACGGCTGATAGCCAGCAGCTTCAGCCAGCTTCACGGCAGACGCAGCGCACTCTCGCTCGGTCTTGTTATCCGAAATGTAGTCAATGTAGTCGGCAGCCAACTGCTGAAGCTCAGCAAGAGCCTGCTCGTCGTATTTCTTCCAAGCGATCTCACGTTCCATGGTCATCCTCCATCAGGTCAGATCATTCGGCCAAGCCTTGGCCTTGCTCATCGTTCATACGAAAATACCATGGTGACAGATGCGCGTCACCCCCATGAAACGATTCGGTGACAAACCTTCGCCTATAATGCAAAAACATGAAATCGCAGCGACCATGGAACCTATCCGGCTTCCATACGCCGCAAAGATTTGACCCAGAAAAGGAGGGGCCATGAAGGTCCGTGCAACCATCCCCAACCACGAGAACGCCACCAACTTCAGCATCGCTGCTGGCAGCACCACCGCTGTGGGCACCACGCTCGAGAACCTGAAGGCTGCTGTTTGCGGCGAGACCGGCGCATCCGCTAAGTACACCGCCTACGCTGCTGCCGCTAAGGAGCAGGGTTACAACCAGATCGCTCGCCTGTTCGAGGCAACCGCTGCTGCTGAGCAGATCCACATCGGCATGGAGGCAGCCCTCATCGTTGCTGCTGAGCCCGAGTACGTAAAGCCCGAGCCGCCCGCCGTCGAGGGTATCGCAACCGACCTCAACCTCATCTCCGGTGCTCTGGGCGAGATCTACGAGACCTCCGACATGTACCCGGCATTCATCGAGAAGGCCGTCGAAGAGGGCGAGACCAAGGCTGTTCAGGTCTTCACCCGCGCCAAGCTGGCCGAGGCTGTTCACGCCGAGCTGTACCTGGCTGCTTACAACGACATCGACGCTGAGGACGATGACACCTTCTACCTGTGCCCCGTTTGCGGTTACATCCACAAGGGCGAGGACTTCGAGAAGTGCCCCATCTGCTTCGTGCCGAAGGCCAAGTTCCGCGCTTTCTAAATTCCAGAAAACGCAACTCGCATCAACCACAAAGGGCCGCTCGATTTCGAGCGGCCCTTTTTCGTGTGGCATATAACGGCAGGAAAAGCCAAGGCATGGGGAGGCGTCAGAACCCGCGGCATCGCGCCGGCGCGCAATTCGCCCCGCCCCTCAGATGCCTAGCCTTCATGCTCTCCCGTAATGGAGAACAGAACCCATTCTGCAATGTTGGTCGCGTGGTCTCCGATACGCTCGAAGTACTTTGCGATCATCAACAGGTCGAGCGCGAACTCACCGTCTTCGGGGTTAGCGGCGATCACGCCGATGAGGCCGTGCTTCACCTCGTCGAAGTAGCGGTCCACCCCATCGTCTGCAGCGATGACCGCCTCCGCGAGGGCGGCGTCCTGGGCCACGTAGGCGTCGACCGATCCGGTGACCATCTTGCTGGCAGCAGCTGCCATCTCGCGGATGTGAACGTGCTCGTCAGCCGTGCGCGATCCGAGATGGCCCACGATCTCCGCGATATCCTCGGCCTGGTCGCCGATTCGCTCCATGTCGGTGATCATCTTGAGCGCCGCCGAGATCTGACGCAGGTCGCGCGCCACCGGCTGCTGCTGGAGTAGCATCTTCAGGCAAAGCGCCTCGATGTCGCGCTCCTTGCGATCGATCTCCTCATCGATTGCCTTCACCTGCATGGCAAGCTCGGCGTCTCCGGCGACGAGCGCCTCGGCAACCGTGCCGATGGCCTGCTCGCAGAGAGCGCCCATGACGATGAGCTCCTCGTTGAGACGGGCGATCTGCCCGTCGAAGTTTGTGCGAACCATTATCCGAACCTTCCCGTGATGTAGTCCTCCGTGCGCTTGTCCTGCGGCATCGAGAACAGCTGCTCCGTCTTGCCGCTTTCCACGAGCTCTCCCATCAGGAAGAACGCCGTGTTGTCAGAAATGCGCAGCGCCTGCTGCATGTTGTGCGTCACGATGACGATGGTGTAGCGTTCCTTGAGAGAAGCGGCCAGCTCCTCAATCTTGAGCGTGGAGATGGGATCGAGCGCGCTCGTCGGCTCGTCCATGAGAAGCACCTGCGGCTCGACCGCCAGGGCGCGGGCGATGCAGAGCCTCTGCTGCTGGCCGCCGGAAAGACCCAGCGCGTTCTTCTTGAGGCGATCCTTCACCTCGTCCCAGATGGCCGCACCGCGAAGCGAGCGTTCGACGATCTCGTCAAGCTCGGCCTTGCCCTTAACGCCATGCGTACGCGGACCATAGGCGATGTTGTCGTAGATGCTCATCGGGAAAGGATTGGGGCTCTGGAACACCATGCCCACCTGACGCCTGAGCTCGTTGACGTCGACGGAGGGATCGAAGATGTCGGCATCGCGGTAGCGCACCTCGCCCTCCACGCGCACGCTCGGGATGAGGTCGTTCATGCGGTTCAGGGTCTTGATGAAGGTGGACTTTCCGCAACCCGACGGGCCGATGAGCGCGGTGATCTCGTTCTCGGGGATATCGAGGTTCACGCCCTTGAGCGCATGCGCGGAGCCGTACCAGAGGTTGAGGTCGCGCGCAGTCATGATGTTCATTTACAGACTCTTCTTTCTCTCGAAGTATCTGCCCACGAGCGTGGCGCAGAGATTAATCGCAAATGTCAGCAAGATGAGGATGGCCGCGATGGCAAAGGCCACCTCGAACTCGCCCTGCTCCTTGGCGTACACGTAGAGGGCCACCGTGAGCGTCGCGCCGGCGCTGCCCAGGCCCTCGATGAAGCTGTTCGCCACGTGGGCGAACCCTGCGGTGAACAGGAGCGCGGCGGACTCGCCGACGATGCGGCCGACGGCGAGGATGCAGCCCGTGACGATGCCGTCGACGCAGTTGGGCAGAACCACCGTGCGGATGACGCGCCACTTGCCCGCTCCGAGGCCGAAGGCGCCCTCGCGGTAGCTGCGCGGCACGGTCTTGAGGCTCTCCTGCGTGGTTCGCATGATGGTGGGCAGGCTCATGATGACGAGCGTGAGCGCACCGGCCAGAAGCGAGGTCTGAAGGTCCAGGAACTGGCAGAAGAAGAGCATGCCCACGAGGCCGTAGATGATAGAGGGGATGCCGGAGAGCGTCTCGGCGGCGAACTCAACCATCGCGACCATCTTGCGGTTCGTCGCATACTCGGTGAGGTAGACCGCCGCGCCCACGCCGAGCGGAAGGACGATGGCGAGCGTCGCGAGGATGATGTAGAGCGTGTTGAGGATGTTGGGCAGAATACCGACGGAGTCGTTCAGATAGCTCGGGCTCGTCGAGAGCATCTCCCAGCTCAGACCCGGCAGGCCCTTCGCCAGCACGTAGCCGACGATTCCCAGGACGAGGGCGGCGACCGCCGCCGTGGATGCGCCCATGGCGGCCTTCATCGCGAAGGCGTAGGCGCGGCGACCGGCACTCAGCTGAGCGTGGAGCGCATCGGTTCGTTCGATGCTTCGCATGCTAGGCCTCCTTCCTTCCCTTGAGGAAGAAGCTCAAGGTAGCGTTGATGAGCATGATGAACAGGAACAGCACGAGGGCGATGGAGAACAGGGCCTCCTGCTGAAGACCGCTCGAGTAGGACATCTCGCTGGCGACCGCGGTGGTGAGGAAGCGGACGCTCTCGAAGAGGGAGGGCATGTTCGCCACGTTTCCCGACACCATCATGACGGCCATGGCCTCGCCGATGGCGCGCCCGACGCCCAGCACGACGGCGGTTGCGATGCCGCTTCTCGCAGCGGGAACCGATACGCGGAACCAGGTCTCAACGGGGGTGGCGCCGAGTGCGAGGGATGCCTCCTCGTACTTTTGCGGCACGGCTTCGAGTGCGGTCATGGATACCTTGATGATGGAGGGGAGGATCATGA
>JAFYTB010000276.1 GCA_017559045.1 Eggerthellaceae bacterium
CGTAGCCACAATGCGAGCACCTGCCGCCTTCGCCTCATCGGGGTAAATCTCAGGGACGGGATTAGCGAGCGCAAACACGATGGCGTCAGAAGCCATGGAGGCAACCATCTCGGAGGAAATGACGCCCGGAGCGGATACGCCGACAACCACGTCAGCACCGCGAAGGCCATCGGCCAGGTCGCCCACCACATCATCGAGATTCGTCACGGCCAGCATGTCAGACTGCGCCTTGTTGCGTGCATTGGCAGAAGAGACGAGACCCTTGCTGTTTGCCAGGATGATGTTCTTGAAGCCGTAAGCAAGCATGAGCTTGGCGATGGCAATGCCCGCCGAACCCGCACCGTTGATGACCACGCGAACCTCGTCAACGTTCTTGCCAACAAGCTTGAGGGCGTTGATGAGACCTGAAAGAACCACGATAGCGGTTCCGTGCTGGTCGTCATGGAATACGGGGATATCGAGCAGGTCGTTCAGACGCTCCTCGATCTCAAAGCAACGCGGTGCCGAAATATCTTCGAGATTGATGCCGCCAAAGGTAGGCGCAATAGCGCACACCGCCTTGATGATCTCTTCAGTGTCCTGGGTGTCCAAACAGATGGGGAATGCATCGACTCCGCCAAACTCCTTGAACAGCACCGCCTTGCCTTCCATAACGGGCATAGCGGCAAGAGGACCGATATTACCGAGGCCAAGCACCGCACTGCCATCCGTAACGACAGCAACCGTGTTGCGCTTGACGGTGTATTCGTAAGCGAGCTTCGGATCAGCTGCAATAGCCTTGCACGGCTCGGCAACGCCAGGCGTATACGCAACAGCCAGGTCGTGACGCGTCTTGAGATCCATCTTGGGCTTGCACTCGATCTTGCCACGCCATGCGGCGTGCTGCGCGAGGGACTCCTGCGCGATATCCATAGATTGCTCCATTCATAAAAGCGCTAAAAAGCGCACGGTTTTCTATCGAAAATGCGACGTAAAGCCGCGAATGCGTTCAACCGACTATTGTAAACCTTTAGACAGGATCATCATGCGCCAACAGGCCAAATGCTACACTGTCTCCAGACGTGACTCGCAAAAGCAAGACACGACAGACAAGAACTAGTGCCAGAAAGGACGTCCCATGCAGCTGACCGCTGAACTCGTAGCGAGCAAGGTCTATGAGGCCATTCTCGAGTGCGCTACCACGCTGCGCCCCGACGTGCTTAAGGCAATCAGCGAAGCCCGCATCGACGAAGCAGGCCCTCAGGCCAAGAACGTGCTCTGTCAGCTTATCCGCAATGCCGAAATCGCCTCGAGCGACAGGGTGCCGCTCTGCCAAGACACGGGAACCGTCTGGGTTTGCCTCGAAATTGACGAAGAGACATGCGTGCCCGGCAATATCTTCTCGCTGGTCGACGACGCCGTCGCGCAAGCCTACGAAGAAGGACGCCTGCGCATGAGCGTTCTCAACGACGCTCTCTTCGATCGCACGAACACAAGCACCAACACGCCCGCCTTTTGCGAGCTCAAGTTTGTAAAGAAGCGTGGCGCGAAGCTGCACGTAATGCTCAAGGGTGGCGGATCAGACAACGCGTCCCGCGTGGTCATGCTCCCGCCCGGCGCAGGACGCGAGGGTATCAAAAAGGAGATTCTCGACTGCGTACGCGAGAAAGCAGCAAACGCCTGCCCGCCCCTCATCATCGGTATCGGCGTCGGCGCAACCTTCGACAAAGTCGCAGGACTTGCCAAACACGCCCTGCTGAGGGAAGTCGGCTCACCTGCCGCCACCTCGGAAACCGCAGCCTTCGAAGCCGAACTTCTCGCTGAAATCAATGCACTTGGCATTGGACCCGCGGCCCTCGGAGGAATCGCAACCGCACTCGCCGTGCATGTGGAAACCGCACCGTGCCATATTGCCGCACTGCCGCTTGCCATCAACATGGGCTGCAGCGCCATGAGATCAGCCACCATCGATCTTCTTGAAGCGGACAGTGCAGAGGATGGAAGTCCTACCCCCTCGCCTGTAATCGTCGACGAGATGAGCGCAGCCGTAGCGCCGAGCTCGGCAGAATCCAGCGAAGCCATTCGCCTCACGCTGCCGCTTTCCAAGGAGACACTCGCCAATCTGAGCATCGGCCAAGAAGTCCTGCTCTCCGGACCGGTCTTCACCATGCGTGACGCCGGCCACGAGCGCGCCCTCAGCTATCTCGAAAAGGAAGGCGAACTCCCCTTCGGCTTGGACGGACAGACTATCTTCTATGCGGGCCCCACGCCTGCTGCCGCCAATCGTCCCCTCGGCTCGGTCGGACCCACCACCGCGTCACGCATGGATTTCGCAACGCCTGCCCTCATGGATGCCGGCATCGTCGCCCATATCGGTAAGGGAAAGCGATCGAGCCAGGTTATCGAGGCATGCAAGCGCAACGGCGGCATCTACCTCGCCTGCGTCGGCGGCATCGCCGCGCTGCTTGCCACCTGCGTACAGGAGGCTGAGACCATCGCCTGGGACGATCTTGGCACCGAAGCACTCCGTCGCCTCACCCTGCCCGATTTCCCCGCTATCGTGGCTATCGACACAAACGGCCGCGATCTCTACCGCGAGATCGAACAGTCGAACTAAGCCGGAGCGCACGAAGCTAGACGCTTAGGCCCGCAACATAACCACGAGCCTAATCGCAGAACCTGCAGTAAAACACGAGCCCA
>JAFYTB010000277.1 GCA_017559045.1 Eggerthellaceae bacterium
CCTGGTTGGGCGCAGAAGGCGCTCATGGTCATCCCGCTCTCCGCCCAATCGGCCAGGATCCGCTCCGCCTCTTCCTTCGCGTACATGAAAACCCCTCTCATGGATAGAAAAGTTGGACCACCCGCAACCATGGGTGGTCCAGCTTTTCTGCCGCAATCCCAACTCGACTTTTCATGCACGAAGTTGACAAAGTCGAGGCCCCATGCACCCCAGATGCCAAACTCGGCATCTCATGCAGCCGCAAGCGTTAAATAAGCGCCATAGTCCACTTCTCGTAAAGCGGCGGCTGCATGAGGATGCAACCTCGTCGCTCCCTTGCATGAAAAGTCGAGTTTGGTACCTTCTCTGGCAATTTTCAGCCTATTTTGCATGAGATGTCGACTTTGGCGCCTTCCCGTTAGACGCCACGGAAGACTCATCGAGAATGATGACCAGAAACCCCCTGTTCAGGATTATTCTCAAAACGGGCGACTCGAACTAATCCAGTGAAAATAGTCAGGATTCAGCAAAAACAGGCACCAAACTCGACTTCTCATGCAGATTCGCCTTAGGTTTGCCGTTTTTGGCACCAAAGTCGACTTTTCATACAGCTACAAGTACCCAACTGACGCCAACCGTAAACGCAACGATCGCGACGCAACCAACGTAAGCGCAAAAGTCGATACCTCATGCAAGCCAAGCCAAAACCCAGCCACCAGGACATGTAAAAAGAGCCGGCATTTCAGCCGGCTCGCAAATATCTACTTAGTTATACATCGCGAATAGACGCCCAGCGTGGATCGCACCAGTTCGCACCCGCCCGCTCACAAGCATCCACCCACGAGCGTGGATCCGCGCGCATGCACCTGCGAGCGTTGACCCACAGGCTCGCACCCACGCGCATGCACCTGCGAGCGTGAACCCACAGGATCGCACCCGCAATCACAGGCTCGCACTCGCGCGCATGCACCAGCGAACTTACGCGGGATCGATCTCGGGGCAAAGCGCCATGTCGATGGACTGGATGGCGAAGCAGCCCGGGCCACCCTGCGTGATGAACGCGGGGCTAAGGTCGAACACGCCAAAACGAGCACCAGGGAAAGCCTCCTCAAGCTGCTTGATTGCAAGCTTGGCGGCGGAAGGATTGTCGGCATGGCTCACGCTGATGTAGTGGCCCTCGCCCACGCCAAGCGACTTCATCTCCTCGATGATAGCGGCGATGCCCTTGTTCAGACTGCGAGTGATAGCCAGACGCTCGAGACGCCTTCCATCCTCGGTCTGCTTCATGACCGGAACAGCCTTCAGCAGAGATGCGAACTTGGCAGCCATGGGGGTCAAACGACCGCCACGACGGAGGAAGTCGAAGTCCTCGGGAATGAGGTAAGAGTGGTGCGTGTTGGCCATGGCCTCCATGTTCTCGACGATGGTCTTGGTGTCGAGACCACGCTCACGCATCTGGATAGCGGCAAGAGCCATGATGCGGTGCGGAACGCAGAGAGTCCTGGTGTTGATCACATGAACGCGACCAGCGGGCTCCGTCTGCTCGGCCTGCGCATGGGCAACGCTGTAGGAACCAGAAAGACCGTCAGCCATGGAGAGGCAGATGACGTCTTCCTCAGTGTCGAAGGCCTTGGCCATAAAGCCAACCGGCGGGCAGGAGCTGGTGGGAGTTGCGCCCGCGCGAACCTTCTCGAGGAATTCGGGGGAGCTGATTTCTTCGTACTCAAGCCACGTCTCGCCGTTGATGGTGACGGAAAGCGGCATGACCTCGAAGCCAAGCTCGGCGGCCTGCTCGATAGAGTACATGACAGACGAGTCTGTGACGATCTTCATTAAGTCCCCCTCGCCCGTTAAGAATGTATCGCGTATTCAAAACGGGATGAATAAGTTACAAAAACCATTTTGTTCATCATGAGGGAAAACGCAACGAAACGCAAGTTTATGCGGCGTTTTCAGGAGGCAGAAAGCAAGTTGTTGTTAGCTCGAAAATTCGACCCTCACGAGGGAAAACGAAATTCGAGAAAGACAAGGAACGAAAGCGTGACATTCGCGAATCGGCCCAGCAAAGAGCCGCGCAGAACGCATCGCGCAGAAAAACGCACTAAACAACGAACGCTGTACGCGTCGCGCAAAGAGCCGTGCAGAACGCATCGCGCAGAAACTCACTAAATAACTAGCACGGAACGCGTCGCGCAAAGAAGCGCACAAGACAACGCGCCGGGCGGGCGCTTTACCCCAAATTGAGCGTCAGCGTGCTCTGCAGGAACAAAACGTCGACACCGTCAAAATCGACGTAGTCAGCCAGGCGATCGGGCTGGATGTAGCGCAGATCGATCAGGGTCACCTTTGCGTACTCGCCGAGAAAAAGCGGGGCCAAGCTGCTGCCAAAAGAATCGCGGAAGATGACCAGCTCGCGGTCGGTGCGCGCCAAAGGACTCTCCACCGTCACCAGCGACAAGGGGCCGCCGAGGAAGATCTCGTATGCGTCGAGCGGGCTAGCGTAAGCGAATTCCACGTCGTAAAGAGGGATCTCCCTGCCATTTTCCCAATCGTACGCAACGGCGGCATTCGTTATCTCGTTCTCGAGGTACATCAGCGAATCAAAGCCGATCGGCAATGCCGACTGGCCGCAATACACGCCGTAGAAAGGCTCGGCGAGCAGTACCGATTCGAACTCGATGGATGCGGTCGGCTCGGAAAGCGCACCTACACCGGATGCGGTCGACTGGAAGGACGTGTCCGCACCGGACGCAGTCGGCTGCGAAGATGCACCTGCGTCGAATGCGGTCGGCTGGGAAGATTCACCCGCACCGGACGCGGTTGATTCGGAAGACTCATCGACATCGCCAGACTCGCCCGACTGGGTATCGGCCGCATCGTCGGAATCCTGCGAGACCTCGCCAGCGACATCCGGCTCGTTGCCAACCGTGAACGAACCCAGCTGCTGGTAGCCCTCTTCACCGCCAATCGAACCAGCCTCGGGAAGCTCTCCCCTCTCGGCAGCAAATTCATCCTGTGAAGCGGAATCGCTTCCACAAATGATGAGATGTGCGGGAGCACCGTTAAGCGCGGGGGCGCCGTCAGCCGCGGCGCTGCCAGCCGCAGCGTTGCCGGGCACGACCCCGCCATCAGCCGCAGCGTTGCCAGCCTCGACCCCGCCGTCAGCCGCGGCGTCGCCAGACGTGGCGCCACCATCAGCCATAGCAACCAGCAAAGCATTGGCCACGCCGAGGATCTCCTCTTGGCGCCAGTGCGTATCGGTTCGGTAATAGCTGCTCGCCTCGAGCAAATCAACAAGCTCGACGAACTCGGCATAGGGCATGCCTGCCTCAACCTGCGCAAAGAGTGCGGCATAATCAAGCGAAGGATGCCCGCTGGGAGCAGCCAAGTAATAGCCCTTATCAGGAATGACGGCCGAGAACACGCGAGTGTCGGTATCCGCCAAATACTTGTCGTAAACAAGCTGGAACTTCGCGAGCGAGCGAGCCACCGCATCGGAATCAAGCTGGTAATCGAGCGCGCAAGCATACATGCCCGAGCCATCGGGGTCCTTCGCGAGGTACACGCCATTGCCATCAAGACGGCCGAACGCCAAATTGGCGATCGCCTGAGCCTCCCTAAACGACTCGCGCAGAGGGAACGAATCCTGAGCGTACGTCTCGAACTGGTCCATAAAGCGTCCGCTCGTAACCGAGTCAAACGTGAACGACGGGAAGCTCGCCAGATAACGTCGCTCGCTTTCGGAATAATCGTCCTTCGGTGCAAACCAGCACAGCAAAGCCAAAACCGCGAGCGCAGCGGCAAGCACGCTCAGCGTGACGCGCGGGTTTGCGGCGTTGCGCGCCGGATCGAGCATCACGCAATCTTCGCGCTCCGCACTCGCAAGTTGCTCACCCACGTCCTTGCGCCCCACACTCGTAAGCTGCCCACCCACGCCATCGAAACGCTCGCCCATGCCATCAAGCTGCTCATTCATATTCTCACGCTGGTCGCTCACGCCAATCACCTCCCCCGCTAGAACCTAAAGTAGAGGAAGGGATTAAACGACGCATCAACCAGATAAGCCACGCACAGAAGCAGCATGGCCGCCAGGAAGACGGGTTCGACAACGGCCACCACACGACCAAAACGTGCGTCCGCCTGCAAACGACGCGCGGCATCGCGCACCAAAGACGTCGAGCCAACGGCGGCAATCACAAGCACCACCGCGAAACTACGCAGCTGATACAAAGCCTCGGCACTCACCAGCGGAAGGCCCGCAAGGCCAAACATACCAGCCAAATCGGCCGCCGCACCAGCAAGACCATCAGCGTTGAAAATCACGAAGCTCAAGCACACCGCGAGCAGCACATACACGCGCGAAATCACGCGGCTGCCCTCAAGCAGACGCCCAATAACCAGCTTCTCAAAAACAAGCAACACCGCAAACAGCAGACCCCACGCCACGAAATTCCACGCCGCGCCATGCCACAAACCCGTGACAAACCACACGACGGCAACGTTGAAAATCCAACGCATGCGGCTCACGCGATTGCCACCCAGCGGAATGTAGACGTAATCGCGGAACCAACTTCCCAGCGAAATATGCCAACGACGCCAAAACTCCGTGACGCTGCGCGACATATACGGATGCTCGAAATTCTCGCGGAACGTGAATCCGAAAATGCGGCCCAGACCAATAGCCATGTCGCTGTAGCCGGAGAAGTCGAAGTAGATGCACAACATGAACGCCAGCGCATACAGCCAGCAGAACAGAACCGAAGGCTCGTCAGTTGCGCGGAACAGCGCGCACAGTTCGAACAGCTGATTCGCGATGAACACCTTCTTGGCCAGGCCCAGAACAAAGCGGCGCGCACCCCAAGCGATATCGCCCGCGGAACGCTTGCGATTGCTCATCTGCTTGCGAATATCGGCGTAACGCACGATGGGTCCAGCGACCAACTGCGGGAACATCGCGATGTACGTAGCAAGGGCGATCCAATTGCGGCACGCAGGCTCGCCGCGATACACGTCGATCAGATAGCTCATCAACTGGAAGGTGTAGAAGCTGATGCCGACCGGCAGCACAATACCCAGCAAGGCAGCGTCCGCGCCAGTCACGAAATTGAAGCTGGAAATGGCGAAATCGGCGTACTTGAAATAGAAAAGCGCCGTAACCGTGCAGACAAGGCCGGCGATCAGGCAGGTTTTGGCACCCGCAGATCCATGCGAAGCAGCACCCGCCTCGTCGCGCGAATCGGCGCCTGCACCCGCACCCCCGCGAGCACGCTCAATACCGAGGCCGAAGAAGAAGCCCAGCGTGATAAGCACGAGCATGAGCACTGCGTACGCCGGCCCGCCCCACGCATAAAAAATGAGGCTCGCGACCAAAAGCACGACATTCCCCCACCGCTCGGGCGCGAGGAAGTACACCGCCAGCACTGCGGGCAGGAAGTAACAGAGGAATGTGATGCTCGAAAATAGCACAGATAATCAAACGGGCAGCAAGGAGGCTTCCCCTTGCTGCCCTCCTCAATTCAAAACCAGGGGCTTTTATTGATCAGTTGCGGTTAACAGCAAATCTGCAGGCCGCAACAATGGCCACAGCCAACAGCGAACCGCGCGCCGCAACAGTGGTCGCGACTTTAACGCGGCCACCACTCAAACGTTAAGCCAGCGGCGCGTCGACGACGATCTCGCAACCGGCAACGTTCGCAGTCATAGCATCGATGAACGGACCAGCGACATCGTTCACGCCATACACCAGCACGAGGTAATTACCGGGAACCTCGGCGATGACGTACTTGTCGGGGCAACCGCACATCCACTGCTTGCCCTCAATCTCGGTCTGAATGGCGCTTACAGCAGCGTCCATATCGGTACCGTCAACAAAATGGCAAGCAATCGCAGTGAGCGTGTTGGAATTCATGGCATGCATGACGGTGGCAGCATCGTCGATGCTTGCAACCAGATCAAGCGGAATCGCGAAAAGCGAATTCAGGGAATCAACCGCATCAAGGCTGTGCACGCCCGGCTCGTCCATGACGGCATTCTCGGCGTCGCCACCCATTGCAGCGAAAACGGCACCCTCAGGCAGAGCCTCCCACACAGCATTCATGATGGAAAGGCTGTCGGCGTAGGCAGCGTCAGCACCAGCGTCGGAACCACCCTCGGAGCCACCACTGCAAGCGAACAGGCTCAGAGCCAGGGGAAGCGCGAGGACAAATGCAAGAATCTTCTTCATCAATGATCTTCCTTTGATCGGGAGATATACAAGTCAGCCCATGATAGCGCACCCGCGCGACACCGCCAAAGAAAGCGACGCGGCTCTAGCCAACCTTCACGATAGGCGCATAGTCCTTCAAAAGATTCTTCACTTGGCCAGTCTTAGCGAACTTGACGCGCAGCGTGTCGCCGTCAACCGCGATCACCTTGCCCAAGCCAAAGGTCTTGTGATCGACCGTATCGCCCACGGCAAACGTTGCCTTGCCGGAATCCTTCTTACCAGCGGAAGAACCCGAGAAGCGACGATCGGCGCGGCCGGAAGCAACGCTGCTGGAACCAGAGCCGTAGCTGGCAGAACGCGTACCACCATAGCTGCTGCCCGAACGCTCGCGATCGGAACGACCCGCAGAGCCACTGGCACTCGAACGACCAAACACACGGCCCTCGCCCGCCTCGGCACCCGAGCCGGAAATGCCACGACGGCTTCCGCGCTTTTCCCAACCCGTGCCAGAGAAGCCGGAGCTACCCAGACCGCTGGCCTTGCGCAGCTCAGCAGGAATCTCGTCAATGAAGCGAGACTTGCGATTCGTGGACGTCTGACCAAAAATCTGACGGCTCTGCGCGCAGCTGAGGCACAGACGCTTACGGGCACGCGTGATAGCCACGTATGCCAGACGGCGCTCCTCCTCGATGCCTGCGGCGTCGCCCAGAGAATTCATATGCGGGAACAGGCTTTCCTCCATGCCGGCCACGAAAACGTGATCGAACTCGAGGCCCTTGGAAGAATGCACGGTCATCATCGTAACGGCATGGCCGTCCTCGGCCATGGAATCGAGGTCGGTACGCAGACGCACCCACTCGATGAAGTCGGCCAGAGAATCGCCACGCAGAACACGGGCAGGCTCGCCTGCCTCGGCAGCCTCGGTGGGACCGGCGAAGAAGACTTCCTGGTCACCGAGCGAAATGCCGAACGCGCCAGCATTGGCAGCGGAAGCAGCCACGCTCGCGACACCGGCGGTCCCAGCCACAGCGCCTTCGCCCACAGCAGCACCAGCGGCGCCCACAGCCCCAGCGCCCACGGCGCCCGCAGCACCAACAGCCTCGGCTCCCTCATCCCCGTGCGTCGCGACAAACTCGTCCACAACGCCCAGGAACTCCTTGATATTCTCGATGCGGCTACGCGCCTCATCGGTATTCTCAGCCTCAAGCGCGCCGATCAAACCAGCCTCGTCGATGATCTTCTCGACCACACGACGCAGCTCGCCCGAATACGTAGCGCCACGCTGCGCAATCGCCAGGAACTCCCCTACCGCACGCTGCGTAGCAGGGCGAATCTCAGGATCAACCAGCGCAAGCTCCGCCGCCATCATGAACGGCATATCCATCTCGCGGGAGAACTGCTCGATACGCTCGATGGTGGTCTTGCCAATGCCGCGACGCGGCACGTTGATCACGCGCTTGGCAGCCAGATCATCCGCCGGGTTCACCACCAGCGTCAGATATGCCATAACATCGCGGATCTCGGCGCGATCGAAGAATCGCGTTCCGCCAACGATGCGATACGGAACACCCGCACGCAGCAGCATATCTTCAAGCATGCGGCTCTGAGCATTGGTGCGATAGAAGACGGCGATATCGTCATAGCTAGCACCCGCGCTGCGACGGCGCTCGATCTCGCCGGCAATCCAACGACCCTCATCGCGCTCGTCGGTCGCCATATAGACGTCGATCTTCTCGCCATCGCCCGACGACGTGAACAGCTTCTTCTGCTTGCGATGCTGGTTGTTGGCGATGACCGCATTGGCGGCAGCCAGGATGTTGCCCACGCTACGATAGTTCTGCTCGAGCTTAACCACATGCGCCTGCGGGAAATCGCTCTCGAACTCGAGGATGTTGCGCAGGTCGGCACCACGCCAGGAATAAATGGACTGGTCGTCGTCGCCCACGACCATGATGTTCTTATGCTCTGCGGCAAGCATCATGGTGATGGCGTACTGGGCATGGTTGGTGTCCTGGTACTCGTCGACCATGATGTAGCGGAAGCGCTGCTGATAAGCGGAAAGAATATCGGGGTGACCCTTGAGCAGCAGGTAGGCATACAGCAGCAGGTCGTCGAAGTCGAAGGCATTCGCCGCCTTCAGACGCTCCTGCAGACGCGTATACACACGCGCAGCAACCTTTCCAACCGGGTCAATAGCGCGCTCTGCGAAATTACCGGGCACGACCAGCTCGTTCTTCGCCGTGGAAATACGATTCATGAGCGCGTTCACGGGGAAGCGCTTCGGATCGATATCGAGCTCGGCCATAACCTCCTTGTAGAGGCGCTTCATGTCGTCGGTATCGTAAATGGTGAAGCTCTTCGTGAAACCCAGGCGGTCGGCGTCGGCGCGCAGAATGCGCACGCACATGCTGTGGAAGGTGGACACCCACATGCCACGGCTGCGCGGACCGACCAGTCCCACCAGACGCTCGCGCATCTCGGCGGCAGCCTTGTTGGTGAAGGTGATGGCCAGAATCTCCCACGGGGCAACGCCCTTGCCTTCGATAAGGTTCGCGATGCGATACGTGAGCACACGCGTCTTGCCACTGCCTGCGCCAGCAAGAACCAGAAGCGGACCCTCGGTGGTCAGCACGGCCTCACGTTGCGGCTCATTCAGGGTGTCGATATCGATGGGCATAGGAAAGCCTCCCAGATTCACAGCGTCTTAAAATCGGATACGGATCTTCCGCGGATGCAGATCGATGGATTGGGATCCCCGAGCGCAGATCTTCCACGGATGCAAATCCACAGATACGGATCAAAAGCGGAAGAAGAATTATACCGCCAAGAAGCGCCTATCTCGAAGCGAAAACGCTCAACACCAAGCACGAACAACATCGACTGCGCTACAAAGCGCCAATAGCCTCCAGAGGCCAGACGCGCAACACCAGCTCTCCGATTATCGCGTCTTCGGCAATGCAGCCAACAGCCGTATTGCGTGAGTCGATCGACGTCGACCTATGATCGCCCATCACGAACACATGCGACTCCGGAACCTGATAAGGCCAGACAATATTGCTGTTGCCCAGAGACTTGTCGGTGACATAGGGCTCATCGAGAACGACTCCATTAACGGTTACCGTACCAGCATCAGAAACGTTCACCCAATCGCCAGCCTCGGCAATCACGCGCTTAATGAGCACCTTATTGTTGTAGTAGAACGCAATGACGTCGCCAGTCTCCAGGTCGCCATAATCAAGCGCCACGACAATGTCGCCCTCATTCAAAGTGGGAGACATGGAGTCGCCGTAAACCTGCAGTACAGGAAGGAAACGCGTTGCAAGCAAAACGGCAACAGCGGCAACCACGATCAGTACGGAGAAAACACCTACGATCACTCTTCTGGATCGGCGCTTTTTCCTAACGCGAGTCAGCTCAGCAACCAGGTCGTCAGTCGTGGGCAAGTTGGCGGCGGAGGCGTAAACGCGATTCCCGGAGTCAACCTGGGTCGCAGCCACCTCGACGACACCCGCCTCTGTGGCGACCACCCCTGCGGCACCCGTCTCGACGGCGCTGGTTCCCGTAAAGCTCGCCTCAGCAGTGGCCCCCTCGAAGACGCCCAATTCGGCGGCATTTTCCTCGGCAACGCCCAGTTCAGCGGTATTCTCCCCGATAGCGCCACCCTTGGCAGCAATCGTCTGCTTCTCGTCAGTCGTCACCACAGACCCCCCGAAGCCCTCGTGCTTGCGGAGTCAAACAGCGCGTCGATATCAGCCTGAGCCTGGTTGAACAGGTCAGAGCACTTCCTGCGAGTCTCGGCCAGCAGCTCATCGCTCGTGCGCTTCGCTGCGCGCTGAACCTCACCAGCCTCACCCTTCGCATCAGCAAGCAGCATCTTGGCGTACTTCCTGATAACAGCAGCCTCGTCGTTCGCCTCACGGATAATAGCCTCAGCCTCAAGATGAGCCATGGCGATAATGGCATCAGC
>JAFYTB010000278.1 GCA_017559045.1 Eggerthellaceae bacterium
AACCATCATGGCACAAATCAGAACGCAGCCCAAAATGTCCCAGGTGCTAATGACATCGCCTATCCAGGCAGCGGAAATAGCCATGCCCGACACAGGCTCGAGCACAGCGATAAGGCTCGCCTTTACCGGACCGGCATCCTTCACGCCCTGAAGATACATGACGTAAGCCATAACCGTACCGAACAGGATGATGCACCCCAAAACAACCCATCCATCGACAGGCATAGAGGGCATGGTCTCCCATGGACGGACAAAGGGAACAACGATAATGGCGCCCATCGTAAGACCAACGCCATTCGTGACAAAAGAGCCATACTCATCGAGCAACTTCATAGGCAGCAGGTTGTAACC
Source organism: Eggerthellaceae bacterium (assembly GCA_017559045.1). Taxonomy (GTDB): domain Bacteria; phylum Actinomycetota; class Coriobacteriia; order Coriobacteriales; family Eggerthellaceae; genus RGIG3135. Next base: position 352 of record JAFYTB010000278.1, read on the forward strand.
AGCCAGCGCCAAAGCAGAAACCAGACCCCAGAAAAGACCGATCTCGCTGATAGCGAGCGACGTGAAGCTGCCCTGCGTAGCGATGCAGGCGGCACCCAGCAGAGCAAGAACCAGCGCGAAAGCCTCCCTCTGAGCAGGAAGCCTTCGAGCACGGATGCAGGCAATGAGCATGATGAGAGGCAGACCCAGCTGCTGAAGAAGCAGCGCCGTGCCCGTGTTGGTGAACTTAATGGAAGCCGTGTAGCTATACATGACCAAAATGACACCAACGACAGCAAACACGAACGCATGGGCAAGCATGCGAGGATTGCGGAAAAGGGCAAACAAGCGATCTCTATTGAAGATCAGCGCGATAACCAAGAAGATGGGGCCAGCCGTCACGAGGCGCATGCAGACAATCCAAAAGACGCCAGCGCCATAACCAGTGGTGAGCACACTTGCGCAAGTGCCGGAGAAACCCCAGAACAAAGCACCCAGCACCGCAAACACGATACCGCGCGTGATATGGTTTCCGCTTTGACCCACTCGCTTCCTCACCTTAATTTCGCAGCCCAATATGCTCAGCCCAGGACGGACCGACAAACATCGACCCAAAACAGGCCGATAAATCCGTCAGATGATACCACGGAACATCAGGGGAAAAGATTACGGCCGCGATCGCGGCCGTAGGAGCAAGCAGGAGGATGGGGCTCTCTGGAAGAGCAGGATTAAGGTCCCGCCAAGCTGTTAAGCGGAATACTGGCGCAGATAGTCAATGATGTCATCCGACTCGTACATCGCCTTACCGTTGATGACCAGGCAAGGAACCTGCCTCTTGCCACCGATGCAAACGAGATCGTTTTGAACGCCCGGGTGCGTCGTATCGCGAAGATCAAGCGTGATACCCGCGCCATCCATGAAGCGCAGCACCTTCACGCAATACGGGCAAGATTTCCTCATATACAGAACGTGATCCTGAAGATACATGAAGGCCTCCTTAATGAGTGCGATTAACAAATGAGCTGGGCGGCGGCTCAAGCCGCAAGGCGGCTTATCGTAGCACAAAGCCTCAATGCTTTCGGGCATACTACCCCATATGCAGCCAAAGCAAATTTCGCAGGAGAATGCTGTTCGACCGTCGTTGCGGCACCGATTCCCTGCGGAAAAATCGCCCCCAATGAATTACGCGTTCTCAATGCTATAATATGCGGGCTATGCACGAGCAATCGGCTCGTCAGGCAACAAAATACAAGCCCCCTTGGCTCAATGGATAGAGCAACGGACTTCTAATCCGTAGGTTGTAGGTTCGATCCCTACAGGGGGCGCCAGAGTTTTCGCAGGTCAGAAGCTATTTCTGACCTGCTTTCTTTTTGCGTCAGTTGAGGGTGACAGACCGGCTCGTAGCTACTGTCACATTTTCACGAAAATGTGACAGTAGCTACGAGCCGGTCTGTCACCCTCAGCTGACGCAAAGAAACGGGCCGGGAAAATCCCGGCCCGTCGTGTGCGTGGTGTGCTTACCTCTTTAGAGGAGCAAAAACATAGCGAGGAACGCAGCGATGGAGACCCACATGAGAGGCTTGATCTCCTTGATGCGACCCGTAGCGATCATGACAAGACCGTAAGCGATGAAGCCAAGACCGATACCATTCGTGATGGAGTACGTGAACGGGATGCAAGTGATGATGATGAATGCGGGGAAAGCGATCTCGGGCTGATTCCACTCGATCTCGCCAATGTCGGTCATCATGAGGTAGCCAACAACGACGAGAGCGCCACAAGTGGCGGAGCTGGAAACCATGCCAAAGAGCGGAGCCAGGAAAGCGCAGACGAGGAACAGGAAGGCAACGACGAGGTTGGAGAGACCCGTGCGAGCGCCCTCGGCAGCACCGGAAGTGGACTCAACGTAGCTGGTGATGGAGCTAGCGCCGAGGAAGCCACCGACAACAGCTGCCAGAGAGTCGACAGCGAGGATGGGCTGGATGTCTTCGACGTTGTCGTCCTCATCGAGGAATTCAGCCTGCTGAGCAACGGCAGTAACCGTACCCATGGTGTCGAAGAAGTCGCTCATGAGAAGGCTGAATGCCAGCGGGATAACGAGCGGCATGGTGATGGCCTCGATGATAGCCATGGTACCGCCCTCAACCGTCTGAAGCGGCGCAGCAAAAGTCGAGAAGTCGAAGCTGAAGCTCCACTCGGTAGGAACAACGGTAACACCCAGCGGGATGCCGAGGATCACAGCAGCGATGATGGAGATAAACAGAGCGCCACGGACGTTCATGACCTGCAGAACGATAGCGACAACCAGGGAGAACAGAGCCACCAGGCAAACAGGGGAAGAAAGATCGCCCATGGAGATATACGTAGAGCCATCGGGGATGATGATGCCAGCACCCTTAAGACCGATGAACGCGATGAACAGACCGATACCAATGCCGATAGCGCGGCGAATACCAGCAGGGATGGCGTCCATAATGGCCTTGCGAAGACCAAGCATAACGAGAAGCAGAATGACGACACCCTCGATAAGCACGATGGACATCGACACGCGCCAGTCAAGGCCGTAACCACCGCAGAAGGAGAAGGCAACAATCGCGTTGATACCCATACCGGAAGCAAGCGCGATGGGTCGATTCGCCACCAAACCCATAACAGCGCACATGATGGCGGCGCCGATGCAGGTAGCCGTCAGACCAGCGGTAAACGGAATGCCCGCGGCCTCGAGAATGCCAGGATTGACAGCCACGATATAGGCCATCGCCAGGAACGTGGTCAGGCCGCCGATAATCTCATTCGAGACACTGGAGCCGCGTTCGCTGATCTTGAAGAATTTGTCCACGCCTTCGTCCCCTTTCACAAGGATTACAAAACGGCACTACTTTACTACAGAAAGACAAGCCCGTCTGGCAAAAGATCCCCTATCGCTCCGTAGACGAGAGTGAAAGACGCCGAAGCATGGAATGCGATTCACCCTGTTCTCGTCTTCTCTCAACAAGCTGGGTGCTACACTTTTGAATGCTGATGCAAAACGTCAGTTATGCTCAGCTAGCACCCACGAAGTAAAAAAGACGAGGAACCCTCATGCACAACGACATTTCGAAGATCGTCATCACTGAAGAAGAGATTCGCGACAAAATCCGCGAGCTTGGTCAGGCCATCACGAAGGACTACGCCGACGTCGCTCGCAGCGAGGGCATCGTCTTGATTTGCGTTCTGCGCGGTGCTGCAACGTTCATGGCCGATCTTGGTCGCGCCATCGAGCTTCCCCTCGAGATGGACTACATGGCCGTCTCCTCCTACGGCAATTCCACCCAGAGCTCCGGTCAGGTGCGTATCCTGAAGGACCTCTCTTCGAGCATTCAGGGCAAGCATGTCATCATCGCCGAGGATATCCTCGACTCCGGCCTGACTCTCATGCGTCTCATGGAGGAGCTCAAGTGCCGCAGGCCCGCATCCCTCGAAGTCTGCACGTTCCTGCGCAAGGATCGCCCCAACCAGGCACCGATCAACTGCCGCTACATCGGCTTCGAGTGCCCCAACGAGTTCATCGTTGGCTACGGTCTGGACTACGCCGAGCGTTATCGCAACCTTCCCTACGTTGGCGTTCTGAAGCCCGAGGTCTACGAATAGGAAACCCTCGCCACTCGAGCGAGCTCATCCAAAGAAAACCATGCGAAGCTCCCACCACCAGGGAGCTTCTTTTGTGTCAGATGAGGGGCGGAGGGTGTGTCGCTTTGGGGACGGAGCTGGCTGACAGATGGGCTCGTAGCTACTGTCACATTTTCGTGAAAATGTGACAGTAGCTACG
>JAFYTB010000279.1 GCA_017559045.1 Eggerthellaceae bacterium
ACGCCGGTGCTGATGCAGCAGAACGCGATCGAGCGCAGCCCTTCGGACGCTGCGGCGTCCAAACAACTTCGATAGCACGATGCGAGCTGCTCGCGGTGCAGATCGGTAGGATGGCCGTTCGCTATGGGGCCGACCGTGTGGATGACGTGCTTGCTGGGCAGGTTGTAGGCGCTCGTGATCTTCGCCTGGCCGGTCGGCTCCTCGTGGCCCTGCTCCTCCATGATGCGGTTGCATTCGATACGAAGCTGCACGCCGGCGAACGTGTGGATGGCGTTGTCGATGCAGTAATGTCCTGGAACCCAGCACCCGAGCATCTGCGAGTTGGCGGCGTTGACGATGGCGTCGGCGGCTATCGTCGTGATGTCGCCGCGCCACAAGCGCAGGTGCCCGTCGGCAGGTGACGGGGTGGCTTCGTCAAGGTTGTGGATACCCGCCTCGGCAATGAGGCCCTGCAGCAGCTCGTCCTGGGCGGCCAGGAAACTCTCACTTGCCGGCCAAGGCGGTCGCGTGTTCACGAGCCCACGGAACGTCGCCCACAGCTCGTCGGTGTCATGCGTTTGCGGCGGCTTCGCGTCACGCTCGGCGCAGAGCTCGCCAACAAGGTCTTCCAGAATTTGAAGCTTGCGGGTTTCTTCCATGTCACTGCCTCTCCATGCATGACAGCAGCTCGTCGAGCACTGCGTCGATGTCATCATCGATGAGCACGGACCTGTCGCGGATTGACTCGTGCGCATACGCCTCGCCGTAGTTGACGCATGCGTAGATGGCATCGGGGTTCGCGGCCGTGTAGCGCCAGAACGGGTACTTGATGATGACCGGCGTGTTCATGCCGACGCCCAGTTCCAGGAAGAGCACCTTGCCTTCCTGGTGCGCTTCGAGGAACTCGCGGTAGCGATTTGCGGCTGCGTGCCAACCTTCGTCCTCAACGAATGTGCCGTCGGCACGCAGGTTCATGGCCATGGTCTTGCCGCATACAGGGCAGTGCGGCACGAGCTCGGACGGCACGCGCATGTCGTGCTGATCCTCGACCATGCGCTTCACCGTCTCGTAGTTGTCGTAGGTCTTGTCGTGGCACGGCTCGCTGCACTGCCAAAGCCCGTAATCGCCCTGCGTGTAGAACAGTTGCTCTTTGGGGAAGCCTGCCAGCTGGAACTGGTGGTCGACGTTGGTGGTGATGACGAAGAAGTCCTTGTTCTCTAGCAGGCGCAGCAGTTTGCCATACGTGTCCTTCGGTACGGGCTCGTAGCGGTTGCACCAGATGTGGCGGCTCCACCACGCCCACTGCTCCTCGGGGGTGGGGAAGGGGAAGAACCCGCCCGAGTACATGTCGCGGATGCCGTATTTGGCGATGAAGTCGGGAAACAGCCGTTTGAACCGTTCGCCTGCGTACGTGAGCCCGGCGGCGGTGGAAAGGCCCGCCCCTGCGCCGACCACGATGGCATCGGCGTTGTCGATAGCCTCGTGCAAACGCAGAATCTCTTCCTCATAGGCCATATCGACCACCTCATCTCTTCACGATCGCCTGGACCGGGCATGCCTCCTGGCAGATGCCGCATCGCAGGCAATGGGATTGCTCGATAACGTAGGGTTCCCTGGGCGCTATGCACTGCTCG
>JAFYTB010000280.1 GCA_017559045.1 Eggerthellaceae bacterium
GCACGCTGGATGGCTCCCACGGAGGCCGATGTCACGTTTCCGTACTTGGTGGTGTATTCTGCGGCATTCTTCCCCACGAAGTTGAGCATGGCGCGGAGGTCCTTGAGGTCGATGAGCAGCATGTTGTTGTCATCTGCCACACGGAAGACGATGTTGAGAACGCCTTCCTGCACATCGGTGAGGCCGAGCAGGCGGGAGAGCAGGGTGGGGCCCATGTCGGAGACGGTGATGCGCACGGGGATGCCGTCGCCGCCAGTCATATCCCACATACGAGTGGGGCAACCGCGCAGACTCCAACCTTCGATGCCGAACTTCTGGACACGCTTAGCGATGTTCTCGGTGTCATCGCCCGCCTGGCACATGCCGGTGACGTCGCCCTTGACGTCGGCCATGAAGACGGGAACGCCTGCCTGAGAGAAGCCCTCGGCCATGACCTTAAGGGTGACGGTCTTGCCCGTTCCCGATGCGCCCGTAATGAGGCCGTGGCGGTTTGCCTGGTTCAAAAGCAGGTAGCAGGGGTTTTCGCCCTGAGCCATCCAAATGCGATCGCCTTGGAGCATGAGAGGTCCTTTCCGAGGGTTGGGGATCAGGTAATCATGGGGACATCATATCACGCAGGAATTCTCCTTTTGCCCTTATGCGCTTGCTGCTTGCCAGTTCACCGGACTGAGCTCCATGCTCCATACCTGCGCAGGGTTTTCGGCGCTTCTGATTTCGAGGCGGAGGACCCATTCGCCTGGTGGAACCCGTCTTGGCTGAATCTGAGCTTGAGCCTCCTGCTTGATATCTGGGGTATCAATTTGCGAGGTGAGACATGGTGCCATTTCGGCATTTTGCTGGATTGGGGTTCTTCCTTCGGTTCCGTCCGGGGTTTTCCTCAAGTGGGCCAAAGGCGGAGGATCGTCTACGGACAGGAAGCTTTCGTCGAGGTTCGAGGCGTCCTCGAAGTTGAAGAGGCAGGAAAAGCAACGAGGCATATCGTCAAACACGGGGGTCTGACAAGTCGGGCATGTTTTCATAGGAGGCTCCTCTCGAGGAATGGGGAACTGCGATTGTTCGGTCCCCTTCGATAAACCACGGACTTGGATTTGAAAATCGCTCTAGGACAAATGCAGCCTTGGGTACTTTCATGCGGTTTCAAGGCGGGAAAGACCTGACAGATTTAATGACTTTGCCGTCGTGTCCTACGAATGCGATATCGATGGAGCGCCGCATGAAACAGCTGTGAATATCGTTGCACGGCATGAGCGCCAGGATGTCTTCTGCATCTGCTCCCCATAGAAGACCTTTAATGCGAAAGAGCGGGTTGCAGGCTATGCGGATGTTCATGAGGGCCTCTCTTTTGCGCATACGACAATGCTGGTGCCGCTCCCTGTGTTCGTGCAGCTTACGAGAGCCCACGATGGATCGCCCTGCTCTCGTATGAATGTTGCGCAGTGCTCCATTCCGCTTTCGATTCGAACCCAGCCTTTGCTCTCCATTGACGTGCAAATTTCGTTGAAACTTGCAGCTGGGCTCTTATCGACATTGAGACCAAAGATGGTCTCGTCTTCATTTGCGTAGAGTTCGGTGGCTTGGGATTCGTCGAACAGCTCTTCGGAAAACCAAAGAGGAAGCGAGCTTGTTTGATATGTCTCGTATGAGAGAAGGGGCTTGTCTGCGAGCTCGAGCAGCATGTCTTCTGATGCCTGTGAGCACCCTGATAGAATCAGGCCGATTGAGACTCCGAGTGCTGCCCAGCCGGATCGACTCGGTCTCTCGGAAATCGCCTTCTTGCGTTTTGCCTTTGGCATGGACTGGGCCATTCCTCACCTCCTGGGTCATAGGGCTTCTTGTAGAAGAATTCCGGGCTTGTAGGTATCGACTGTGAGATCGATCTCGTGGGTGAGCGAGCCGAGCTCAACGCCAAACAGTTCTTTGCGAAGGCTTGCACCAAACAGGCTGGGTTCGTAGAAGAGCGTCGCAGTGAATGTTGTGTAACCGTCGCTCGTTCTTTGGGCAGAGACCTCGCATGTAGTGCCGTCACCCATCTCGGTTTCTATGAGCGAATCGATGGCGGAGATGCTCTGCTCGATTCCTTGGCCGTAGCCAGGTGATGCAGCGCATGCTCGTATGGCATTGCTTGCAACGCGATCGAACTTTGCGCATTCCGAAAAGAAAAGCAGGGCGTTGAAAGCAATGGCGGCTACAGCGATTGCTACGGGAATTGATGCGACCAGCTCGACGGTTGTCTGGCCCTCGTCGCCAAGGAGTTTCATTGCCATACCTCTGTCTCTACGGTTTCCGCCCATGCGCTCCTTACTCTTGCAAGGCAGTTTTCAACGAGGCTTGCTATACCGTCCGATGCAGCGTGGGGCAGGGCTATGACGAATGGGATGGATGTTCCGGCAAATCCGAGGTCGAGCTGTGCAATTTCGAAATCCTTTTCAAGTGCTCCAAGACGTTGATCAAGAAGTCCCTCTATTCCCGAAAGCGCTGATGAGAACAGATCGGTTGATGGCCCCGAAAGCCCGAAGGCGACCTCTTTGAGCGAAAGGAGCCTTGTGGTGAAGCCTCCTTCGTCCGATTTTGCTACGTCGCCTGAATTTACTAGTACGGGCTTGAGGGCATCGAGATCTGCTGGGGCTAGTCCGATCGAAGCGAAGGTCTCCTTCACTTTTCGAGCCGCCCAGGATCCAAGGTTGCTTTTGCTATCAAGGGGAATTCCTCCCAGCAAGCTTTCGATTGCGTTTGTAATAGCGGACTGTCCCGAAGCGTAGGAGGAAAGCAGCGCAGACCAAGCATCAAGTGTCAGTCCGACGATACCCAGGGCAGAGCCTTTCGAATCGAAGCTATCCAAGATGGCGGTGATGATGGACTGGCCTTCTCCTGAGGGGTCTTCGACGAGGGTGGCGGCCGAGATGGCTATGCGGGTTCCGAGAGTCCGGTTTCCTTGGACAAACGAGGAGGAGAGGCCTTGATCCAGCGCTTCGCTTGAACTTCCGATTACGAAGGCAACGCAGCCCTTTGACCCCGGGGGCTCGGCATTGATTCGGCAATCCTTTGCGCCTTCCATGACGCGCTTGATGGTTCCGATGAGATCTTCGGCCAGTGTCTTTGCCTCGCTTTTCTTGGGGTCCAGTTCGGCTCGAGCAATTTTGTAGTCATCGCAAGCTTTGGAGACGAGGCGTAAGTGGTGTTCGAAGCCGGTAGCTGTTGAGGTTGTTGCGGCGGCGACGTTTCCCATCATCGAGACATTGAATTGGCAGGTGGAACAAATGGGCCACACTTCTGCTTCCATTTGGGCAAGCGATGCGTAACTTGACGAGCCTGCAGCTTGTGGACAGCCGGGCCATGCGTGCAGTGTGTTCACGCCCTCGCTCTGAGTGCAAGGAAAGACGTTCTTTTTATACAGCTCGCTGGCACGTATCTCGGATGCATTTGCTGGAAGAGTGGGGAAGGATGCATCGAAGGCGTCCTCGCTTTCTTGAACGTAGGCGGTCTCCAGCTCGTTGAGCGCAAACTGGTAGAACTGAGATCGTAGGGCGGAGTTGATCTGGTCCTCAAGTTTTGATGAGGCGGCTTTCTCTTGGCGCAGCCGTTCGGCGTAGTAGGATTTGGCTCGCTCGAGGGGGACTGCGAACGACCAGGTATCGACGCTTTCGTATTTGGGATTGCTTGCGTCAGAAAGCCCGGCTAAGCGAGAGGCCCTTTCGTAAAGGCAGAACCCTGGTGCGGCTCCGCAGTCCGCATTGAAGGCGCGAAGCTTTGCTTCGTAGGCGTTTTGCGCCGCCTTCTCGGCCTCCGAAGATGCGTCCATAAGCGCCTCGTGGCTCTCCTCTGCTTTTTGTTCGAGGCAGGGGCTTTCCGCGTTGCCGGGCATGGGGATTTCCGATCCTTCTGTCGGAACGAGCACGGCGATTGCCATGTAGCTCGTTCCGAGGGCTCCGCTCTGCGATGACGCTAATGTCGCTGCCTTTGCGGCAGCGAGAAATGGCAGGGCTCTTTGCAGCTGATTCAGACCGGCTGTGGCTCGCTGGGAGAATGCGTCTCGCGCTGAAAACACCCCTTTTCCCATTTCGAGGAGACTTATTGAAATGCTTTGAGCTGGCGGTACGCACGCTGCGACAGTGCCGGCTCCGTACAGGGCCGATCCTAAAAGGTTCATGCTGAGGACAAGCGCGTCGCACGTTCTGGCTGCGATCATGAACTCGGCGACTTCATTTTGCGCAGCAAGTGCTGCTGCGTCTGCGATGTCTTGCACTTCCGCCGAAGCCGAGCCTATTCGATACACCTGCGCCGTGGAGAGCACGAGCGAAATGGTGAGCAACAGGGCAATGGCCATTCCAGGGGTGGTCATGCCTTCGTCGTTGCGGAGCTTATGGGGTAAATGCTGGAGAAGGCGCATTCTATTTGTCATTCATCCACGCTCCTATCCATGACGCTGCTCCCGATCCGAGGCCGGAGTTCAAGAACCATGCGGGTTGCGCGGTCATACGCGTCTCCACTTCGATGACGATGTTTCCTCGTTCGTTGGTGGCGTCAAGGAGGGCAGCTGCGGCGTCCAGTAGCGGAAGGGGCTTTACTTCGGTTGAGATGACGACGGCTGTTTCGGGGGAACCGCTTGATCCCGAAAGAGTGATGTTCCATGAGCATTCTTCGGCATGCACATGGAAGTTGTCTTGCTGGGGAATGGCGGACAGCCTGCGTCGAATGTAGTCCTCACAAAGCTTTAGCGAGCCATTTGATCCGTCGCTTGTCATCAGGACGCGGCATCCTTCTGCAGCCGCCTGCTGCATAACGGTTCGGTCGAAAAGCACAATCGAAGGCTGAATGAGCATGAGTAGCAATACGAAGATTACCGGCAATGAAACTGCGGCCTCGACGGTCGCCTGGCCGTTGTCGTCTTTTATTAGCTGGGTGAGGATGCTGGCTGAGGTGGCCATGCGAAAAGCCTCTTTCTTGAGTGACTGTTGTGCGACTGATTGAGTGGATTGGCGATTTGAGCGAGGCGCCACAGTGATAGCGCCCCCTGATGCATCGATTAGAAAATGAAGGCATCGACAAGCCCCATTGCGGTTGTCTGGATATGATGCGAAGCGGCAAGTAGGGCATGGTCGACGATCGTTCCCGATTCGTACAAGCGCCAAAGGGCTCCTAATCCCCACAGCACGCATACGAACGCAGCCAGCACAACGACGTATTCGACAGTCGCCTGACCGCATTCGCTTTCTATAAGCTGTTTATGCCATCGGCGATGGAGGTCCAAAGCTCTTGGAGTTTGGGTTTGAATACTGAGATCGCAAGGATGGCGATCACGACAAGTACTCCCACGAGAATGGCGTACTCGGTTGTTCCTTGCCCCTTTGCGCAGGAAAGCTTTGCCCTTAGATCGCTCGCTAAGCGTATGCCCGTTTTGCTCCAGGCATCCTTTGCCTTCCGAAGGGCTTTTGCTGGGTGGTTCATGGGCGATTCCTTTCTTCAAAATATCTGACAACTAAAATCCCTTCATCAGTTCAAGCAAGACCGGACCGAGAACCAGGATCAACATGGCGGGTAGGATGAGCGTTCCCGTGGGAAGCATCATCTTGACCGGCGCTTTTGCGACTTGTTCTTCTTTTCGGCTTCGGTAGTCTGCTCGTACCTCTTCCGCTGCGAGTTCGAGGTTGTCTGCTAGTGAGGACCCGAAACGCAGGGACCTGATCATGTCCTCAATAACGCGGCTCATGACCGACGAGTCGTAGGAGACCACGACTTGGCGAAGGGCTTCTTCTCGTGTGATTAGCCCGCAACTCCATTGTTGATAGGCTTTCTTGAATGATTGGGCGAGCGAGGTTTCGAAATGCTGTGTGTACAACAGGATGCTGCGTTCGAACGAAAGCCCGCTTCGCAGGCCCAGCGACACAACATCAAGCATCTCCGCCAGGTGGCGTTCCATTTGGTCGGCGCGCAACTTTATTCGCGATTTGATTACTCTTTTGGGAAGCTCCCATCCGCACGCAATGCCTGCAATGGAGAGGGCCAAGGCGAGCTGCGCTGAGAGGGAAAGTCCCAAAGCGAGGCCGATCAGGCTGCACGCTAGGGCGCACTTCACGCGAGTGTTCCAAAATCCCGCTGAGGAGACGAAGCCCTTCAAGCCTGCCGGAGAGAGCCTCGGCTCAAGCCACGTCGATGCTTTCAGGTGGGTGCCGAGTAGGCTTCTCGAAGCGCCGGAATTGATTCGATGGGTCGCAAAGACCATCTCGTTGACAATGCGGGTTTCGAGAGAGTTTGCCCTGGGTTCTTTGGTGGGCAGGATGTCGTCTGTGCTTTCGAGACCATGTGTTCTACGAAGC
>JAFYTB010000281.1 GCA_017559045.1 Eggerthellaceae bacterium
CCACCAACCGTTGCGCCATGGCCATCCATGTACTTGGTGGTGGAGTGAGTAACGATGTCGGCACCCCACTCGATGGGGCGGCACAACACCGGCGTCGGGAAGGTGTTGTCAATGATCAGCGGCACGCCGTGTGCATGAGCTGCGTTAGCGAAACGCTCGATATCGAGCACGGTGAGCGCGGGGTTGGCGATGGTCTCGCCGAAGACGCACTTCGTGTTGGGGCGGAATGCTGCCTCAAGCTCTTCGTCGGAGCAGTTCGGATCAACGAAGGTGCACTCGATGCCCATGCGAGCCATGGTGACCGAAATCAGGTTGAAGGTGCCACCGTAAATGGACGTGCTCGACACCAGATGGTCGCCAGCGCTGCACAAATTGAAGATAGCGAAGAAGTTGGCAGCCTGACCGGAGGAGGTCAGCATAGCAGCCGTGCCGCCCTCGAGCTCAGCGATCTTCGCGGCGACGAAGTCGTTCGTGGGGTTCTGAAGGCGCGTATAGAAGTAGCCCGACTCCTCGAGATCGAACAGACGGCCCATGTGCTCGCTCGTATCGTACTTCCAGGTAGTGTTCTGATAGATAGGCACCTGACGCGGATCTCCGTCGCCCGGACGATAGCCACCCTGCACGCAAATGGTGTTGATCGATTGAGTCATAGATGAATCCTTCTTCGTGTTTTCAATAAAGGAAAAAGACCCGCCTATTGTATCGCCGACGATACAAGGCCGAGCCTTCGGTTCTGAGATAACGGGTTGCCGTAAGTTCGTATGGCCGAACCCGATTACGTTGTACCCGATAACACGGCTATCGATTATAGTTAATCTTCGTCAATTCAACCGAAAGGACCGACGTGCCTATCAGAATTCCCGACCAACTGCCTGCGACAGCTGCCCTCGAGAGCGAAAACATCTTCGTCATGACGGAATTCCGCGCCATGCATCAGGATATCCGCCCGCTTAAGCTGTTGCTTTTGAACCTTATGCCTACCAAGATCGTCACCGAGACGCAGATCCTGCGCAAGCTCTCCAACACTCCTCTTCAGATTGAGGTCGAGCTTCTGCAGACGGCAAGCCACGAGTCGAAGAACGTCTCCGCTGAACATCTCGAGGCTTTCTACACCACCTTCGAAGAGGTGAAAGATCGCACCTATGACGGCCTGATCATCACGGGTGCCCCGGTCGAACTTCTCGACTTCGAAGATGTTGATTACTGGGATGAGCTGACCTCCATTATGGAGTGGTCGAAGACCAACGTTCATTCCACCTTCCATATTTGCTGGGGTGCTCAGGCGGGCATCTACTATCACTACGGCGTGCCGAAGCACGAACTCTCTCGAAAGATGTTCGGCGTGTTCGACCATACCGTAGTCAAGCCGCACTCCCCCTTGGTTCGCGGATTCGACGACTCCTTCAGGGCCCCGCATTCTCGCTACACCGAGGTGCGCGCAGAAGATATCGAAGCGCATCCCGAGCTTGAGCTCATCGCCGTTTCCGACGAAGCCGGTGTCTACATTGCCAAGAGCATCGACTCCAGCAACTTCTTCGTGTTCGGCCATCCCGAATACGATATTGCCACGCTGAAGGCCGAGTACGATCGCGATATCTCTCGCGGCTTGGATATGCATATTCCGGTGAATTACTATCCGAACGACGATCCCTCGCTCCAGCCCATTTCCTCTTGGCGCTCCCACGCTCAGCTGCTGTACACGAACTGGCTCAACTACTACGTCTACCAGACCACGCCGTACGACATCAGCCGGATCGGCGCCGAGGAAGAGTAACGAAGGTGTCGAACTTGGAAAACGAGAATCCGCTAGTCAAAACGGTGTATAAACCCGTCATTCGCAAGCAGGCGACATCGGCAGCTCCTCAAGATGGATCTCGCGAGACCAAGGATGCAAAGCCCCGCGATCCCTTCCGACGTGCGGCCAACGAAGACGACGACGGATACGATCCCTACTCCGATCGCCCCGCCGATCCTGTTCCGCTCTTCGAGCGAGACCCCTGGTCGTAACGACACATTGACACCACACCGCCCGATCAGTCAGCAATTGGTCGGGCGGTTTCTTTTGCTCGTAGAACTTCGCAGCCTATCCCCTTGCGGCCGAACCAGGCTGAATCAACATGCTCTGAAACCGATGCTGCATGTAGGCATCGTCGAAATGTGCCGCATAAAATCGCTGAATACCCGAATGAGGCGACGTGCCCGAAACCCTCTCATACCAACAGTCAAGCGCCTGGAGCGTCATCACTACATCGACTAGCATAAGCAACGCGCACACGCCCGTAATCGCATACCTCCACTTCCATGGAATGAGATTCACCACACGCAGCACAAGGGGAAGCAGCAGCTTCACCCAGAGCACCCCGAGCACGCCCCAAACCGCCATATAGAGTCCACAGGTACGCCCGCCGATCGAAAGCCACATTCCCGTGTAATCCCAGGCCGTCACACCAAAGGCGAGCTCCATGAACCAACTTGTCAGATACTCAAACGTTCCGCCTATCACGGCACTCGCAAAAAAGATTACAAGGACACTTCCGCTGTGAAGCCTATTGAGAGCCAAGGTCATCAGTACGGCGCCCAACCCATATATCGGCGAGAACGGTCCAAACAACAGCCCCACCCTATTCTGATAGCCGTGGTAATACAGCTCATGAAACGTGTTCTCAAAAAGCAAGCCCAGCACACTGGCGACTA
>JAFYTB010000282.1 GCA_017559045.1 Eggerthellaceae bacterium
CGCTTTCGAGGGCTGAGGCTACGCGCAGAAGCTCGGATTCGGCAAAGTGTTTGCCAAGAAGCTGTACGCCAACGGGACGGGCTCCTTCGGGCTGCGGGCAGGGGATGGAGATGCCGGGAAGACCTGCCAGATTAGCCGGGATGGTGTAGATATCTGCGAGGTATACCTGCAAGGGAGTCATATCCGAGCCCTCCAGGGCAGGAGCCGGTGTGGGGGCTACGGGGCCAAGGATGAAGTCTACCTTTTCAAATGCGGCGGAGAAGTCCTGTGCAACGAGTGCGCGGACTTTCTGAGCCTTGGCGTAATAGGCATCGTAGAAACCGCTGGAGAGTACGTAGGTGCCGAGGATAATGCGGCGCTTTACTTCGGGACCGAAGCCTTCTGCGCGGGAGCGGCTGTAGAGGTCGTCCAGGCCATTGGTGCTCTCGGCGCGGTGTCCATAGCGGATACCGTCGAAGCGAGAGAGGTTGGAGGAGGCTTCTGCACAGGCGATGATGTAGTAGGCTGCCACTACGGCTTCTGCGTGAGGAAGGGAGATTTCGACGATTTCGGCGCCGAGCTCTGTGAGCTTTTGTACAGCGGTTTGAACGGCGGCGGAAACGGCGGGGTCGTTGCCTTCGGAGAGGTATTCCTTGGGTAGGCCGATGCGTGCGCCCTTGATGCTCTGTCCGAGACCTGCGGTGAAATCTGTAGTGGGCTCAGTGGAGGAGGTGGAATCCTTCTCGTCGTGGCCACAGAGGGCGTTGAGGAGCAGGGCTGCGTCCTCAACATTTTGGGTAAGCGGGCCAATCTGGTCCAGAGAGGAAGCGAAGGCTACCAAACCGTAGCGAGACACTCGGCCGTATGTGGGCTTAAGACCTACGATGCCGCAGTGTGAGGCTGGCTGGCGAATGGAGCCGCCGGTGTCTGAACCCAGGGCGGCGATTGCCATGCCACCGGCTACCGCCGCGGCGGAGCCACTGGAAGAACCGCCAGGTACGTGGCCGGGGGCGGCAGGGTTATCGGTAACGCCGTATGCAGAGTTCTTGCCGAAGGAGCCCATGGCGAACTCATCCATATTGGCTCGGCCAAAGGGGATGGCACCAGCGGCACGAAGGCGCGTGATAGCTGTGGCGTCGTACGGTGAACGGAAGGTGTCGAGAATGCGAGAGGCGCAGCGGGTGGGGGCGCCTTCGATGCAAATGTTGTCCTTGATGGCGATGGGGATGCCGCCAAGGGGGAGGGAAAGGTCTGCCTTAGCTGCTGCGGCTAGTGCGGCGTCTTTGTCCCAGGAAATGTAAGCATTGATGGCCGGGTTGCGCTCCTCGATACTGCGAGATACCTCCTGAACGAGTTCTGTAGGGGTGATGGCGCCGGTGGTGAGTTGTTTGCGCCAATGGGAAATGGAACCAGTAAGCATAGCGTGGAAGGGCTGGAAGTTAGTGGGCGGACTCTACAACCTTGGGAACACGGAACTGTCCATCCTCGGCAGCGGGGGCGTTGGCAATGGCTGCTTCGTTGCTCAGGCTGGTACCGGGGATGTCCTCGCGCACGGCATCAAATACGGGCAGGGGGTGATACATGGGCTCCACCTGAATGGTATCCCACTGCTCCAGTTGGGCAACGTGGGCAAGTACCTGGTTGAGGTCGGCGGAGAAACTTTCTGTTTCTTCCTGCGTGAGGTTGAGCTTAGCCAGCTTAGCAATGTAAGCTACATCGATGAGAGGTTGCTCCATGGTGGTGCTTAGTTGTTGAGAATGTGAATACAGAGGCAGTAGATGCCGTAAATGGAAGCGACGAGCGCGGCGAGGAGGATGAGGTTTTCGCCGAGTACGTTGCGAGTGTGGGGGCTGCCGGCCTGGATGACGACATGCTTACGGCGATGGCGGCGGCGCTGAGCGATGACCTCCTCGTCGGGGCCGAGAGTGTTGTTGGGACGTGCCCACTGATCTTCGTAATACTCCTTGTGGCGACGGAGTTCCTGCTCCTGACGGTAGCGTGCTTCTTGCTCCATCAGTTCGAACTCTCTGCGGCGGTTTCTCTGGTCTGTTGCCATGTGGGTGTAGGTATGATCAGTTGGTTATAAGTATGTATGTTGCCCAGCTGATGAGAATCAGC
>JAFYTB010000283.1 GCA_017559045.1 Eggerthellaceae bacterium
GAAAGAACAACCTGCGCCAGGTCGAGATTGCCACGGCTCTTGAGATCATCGATGAGATCCGTGACATCTTCCCGAGCGAGTTCTCCCAGGCACGTCAGATTGTGCGCGAGCGCCAGGCGCTGCTTGACGATGCTGAGGCTGAGGCAAATCGCATGATCGACGACGCCCGTAGCCAGGCTATGACTATCGCTAGCGAGATGGAGATCGTTCGCATCTCCCAGCAGCAGGCTGACGCCATCATGGCTGACGCTCGCGAGCTCGAGCGCCAGACCCGCGCTGGTGCAGAGGACTACGCTGACGAGGTCTTCGGTCACGTTGAGCAGAGCCTCGACACCCTGCTCTCCAACGTTCGCCGCTGCCGCGATCGCCTGAACGCCAACTCCATCAGCGTTCGCTAATTGAGAAAAGCCAGTTCTTCATTGGGCTTTAACTGATTTGACGAGATTTGAGGTGACGATGGAATCCACGCGCATTCAAATCCCCGATGAGCTCTTCGCGCCCGCGGAGAGCTCTCATTTTGAAGGGGAGTACCAGATCGATCGTCTTGAGGTCGGTCCTGACGAGTACGTTTTCTGCGGCCCGCTTTCCTGGCAGGTCGACGTGACCAATACCGGCGAGGCTTTCCTCGTTATGGGTACGGTTGAGGGCGAGGCCGTCACGCTGTGCGGTCGTTGCCTGGAAGAGGTTCGTGTGACCCTCGGTGGAGAGGTCGACGGCTACTACCTCATCGATCCCGCATCGGCTGAGGACCTCGAGGACATGGAGGGCGATGAGTTCGACGTTCTCGGTGAAGACGACGTCATCGACATCGAAGGCCCCATTCGCGCTGCGCTTCTTCTTGAGATCCCGCTTGTTCCGCTTTGCGATGAGGATTGCAAGGGTCTGTGCCTCTCTTGCGGTTCGAATCTCAACGAAGGCCCCTGCGACTGCGAGCCGGTTGAAGAGGTTGAGGAAGAGGAGCCGGCAAATAATCCGTTTGCCGTATTGAAGTCGCTTAAGCTTGATGATTAGGTCTTGCGCAGCGTCTAACATTTTGGTAACATACTTTTTCGTGCGTTTATAGAAACGAGCCACGAGAAACCTTGTTTGCTCGTGTTATATGAAGGAGATCGATCATGGCAGTACCTAAGCGTAAGATGGGCCGCGCCCGCACCAATGCACGTCGTTCCGCAAACGACCGCATTTCCGCTCCCGCTCGCTCCGTGTGCCCTCAGTGCGGCGAGGCTAAGCTCCCGCATCGCGTGTGCCCGAGCTGCGGTTTCTACAAGAACCGCGAGGTCATCGAGACCGAGTAAATTTACGCGACGTGCCATGCGAAAGCCCGATGGCTTTCGCATGCGTTTCGTAAAGCCTCCTTGCATGCCTTGCTGACGCCTGGCTTGCCAGGGGGCTTTTCGTGTATTCCCCAGACTGCCTAATTGGCATTTTGGGGTGAGTGCAAGACTCGCATTGTGCCCATGGATCTGCCCGCCGTATTCGCGGTTAGACCCATGAGCCCATGCATTCCGAACAGGAGATCATGTGGCAGAACAAGTAACTATTGCCGTCGACGCAATGGGCGGCGACGCTGGTCCTTCCGTTGTTCTTGACGGAACGGCTCAGGCCCTGGCGGCCGATCCCAACCTCACCGTTATTCTTTGTGGCCCCGCTGAAGAGGTGGAGCCTTTTGCGGCTTCTCACGAGCGTTGCATCGCTCGCGCTACCACCCAAGTTATCGAGATGGGCGAGCATCCGGCTAACGCCGTGCGCCAGAAGAAGGATTCCTCCATCGTCGTTGGTTGCCGTCTGGTGAAGGAGGAGAGTGCTCAGGGCTTCTTCTCCGCAGGTTCCACTGGCGCCTGCCTTGCCGCAGCTACGCTGGTGATGGGTCGCGTCAAGGGCGTCAAGCGTCCGGCTCTCAGCCAGGTGCTTCCTTCCTACGATCGTCCTACGCTGCTGATGGATGTCGGAGCCAATGCCGACTGCAAGCCTGAGTATCTGGTGCAGTTTGCCCAGATGGGCACCGTCTATATGGAGAAGATCATGGGTGTCGAAAACCCGCGTGTCGGTCTTCTCAACATCGGTGAGGAAGAGACGAAGGGCGATATCTTCGCTCAGGAAACCTTCGAGCTCCTCCGCGCTCAGATTCCCCAGTTCGCAGGCAACTGCGAGGGTGGCAATCTGATTGCGGGCGACTTCGATGTCGTCGTCACCGACGGCTTCACTGGCAACGTGACGCTCAAGACCATTGAGGGCACCGCGAAGGTTCTGTTCAAGTACCTGAAGGATGCGTTCTACTCTTCCGCGAAGACCAAGGTTGGCGCTGTGCTGGTTAAGTCCGAGCTTGCCGAGCTTAAGAAGAAGGTCAGCCCCGACACCTACGGCGGAGGCGCTCTTCTGGGCGTCAAGGGCGCTTGCGTGGTTGGTCACGGCTCTTCCAATGCCACCGCTATCAAGAACGGCATTCTCTTCACCGCAACTACTGCTCGCAGCCATGTTCCCGAGATCATCGCCGAGAAGGTGGCCGCTGTGTCTGCCGCTGCATCTGTTGCAGCGGGCGAATAAGCCTGGTGGTTTATCGTGAGTCATACGGAAGAGAAGCAGAGCAAGCTTGAGCTTGCTCAGAACATCCTTGAGTATCAGTTCGAAAACGAGAACCTCTTGCTTTCGGCGATTACGCACCCTTCTGCAACTGAAGGTCGTTCGGTTAAGTATTCCTACGAGCGCCTTGAGTTTTTGGGCGACTCTATTCTCGGCGCCATCGTGGCCAGCACGGCGTTTCATAGCTTCCATGAGCTTGACGAGGGCGGCCTGACCCGAATCAAGGTTGCACTTGTGTCCGGCGCATCGCTTGCCGATGTCGCTGAGCATCTTGGCCTTGCCGATGTCATCGTTTTCGGTTCTTCGGAAACGGGTACGGGTAAGCGCGGCCTGCACTCCGCGCTCGAAAATGTCTATGAGGCTCTTGTTGCAGCCTTGTATCTCGATGGCGGTCTTGAGGCTGCGCGTGATTTCGTTTCGCGCACTCTCATTCCCCGCATGTCCATCGATATGGCAAGCGAGCCCGAGAACCCCAAGAGCGCATTGCAGGAAAAGCTGCAGGAAGGCGGCATTACTCCCACGTATAAGCTGGTCGAGACCCAGGGTCCGCCTCATGACCGCACGTTTGTGGCTCAGGTTTATGCTGGCACGCAGGGTCTTGCACGTGGCACCGGTCGCACCAAGAAGGAAGCCGAGAGCCAGGCCGCTCGCTCCACGCTCGCTCGTCTTTCCGAGTTCTTCGGCAAGGGCATTGGCGACAAGAACACCGAGAAAGCTGCCGTTAAGGCAGCCGAAAAGGCTGCAGCCAAAGCAGCGAAGGAGGAGCAGAAGGCTCGCAAGAAGCGCGAGCGCGATGCTTCCAAGGCAAAGATTGAGCAGTAACACTTCATGTACTTAAAGTCACTCGTTCTCAAGGGATTTAAATCCTTCGCCGATCGTAGCGCGCTTACGCTTGAGCCGGGCATTACGGCTATCGTGGGCCCGAACGGATCGGGCAAGTCGAATATCTCCGATGCTGTTCTGTGGGTTCTTGGCGAGAGAAACGCCAAGAACCTGCGTGGCCAGGCAATGGAGGATGTCATTTTTGCCGGCTCCTCGGCGCGTAAGCCGGTTGCCTTGGCTGAGGTCGACTTGGTGCTGGACAATTCCGATGGAACCCTGCCCGTCGACTTCGACGAGGTTGTCATCGCTCGTCGTATGTATCGCAGCGGCGAAAGCGAATATCTCATCAATGGAGCCGTCGTTCGTCGCATGGACGTTCTCGACATTCTTCATGATTCTGGCTTGGGAACGGGAACGCACTCCATCATCTCGC
>JAFYTB010000284.1 GCA_017559045.1 Eggerthellaceae bacterium
CACTGGGTGCAGCCCTGTATGCCATGGACGCCTACGACGGCGAGAAATAGCAGGAGGTGAGCATGGAGAAATTCGACGATCTGATTGATCGAATTTCCGGTTTCCCAGAGGGCTCCGTCGTAAGGCGAGAAGCGCTCGAAGCCGATTCGATGTCCTTTGCGTTTGGTCCGCATGCTGGACGTGGAGTTGTTCTTCAGAGAAGCGCAGCTCTGGAGCTTGGCGCCGATGGTCATTCGTGCACGATGATTCTTCCCACGAGCGATACCTCTCGTGTAGTCGATGGCCGTATTTCCGTTTATGGTGCCGATGTTGATGAGTTGATTTCGGCATGGGAGGGGCAGACTCCGAGCCAGGCTTCCGTCGGTCAGGTCATCCTCGTGGCTGGATCGGATATCGACGTTGCCGATCTCTCGACGCTCGAGGACTGCCTTTACACCAAGGATTACATCGACGGTTACTTCGTG
Organism: Eggerthellaceae bacterium; assembly: GCA_017559045.1. Taxonomy (GTDB): domain Bacteria; phylum Actinomycetota; class Coriobacteriia; order Coriobacteriales; family Eggerthellaceae; genus RGIG3135. The sequence continues at coordinate 465 of JAFYTB010000284.1, forward strand.
CGCAGCTCGGAGGGCCGAGTCCACAGCCGTATTGCCCAGAGGCTTGTCGATGCTGGCTTCGGATTTGCGGAGCTGGGTAGCGTTCTTTCCATCATGGTGAAGGAGGCTTGTCCTTCCGTTGAGAGCGTCGAGCTTGTCTTTGTAAGCGAAGCGGGCGAACTGCTCGATGAACTTAAGGCTATTCGACCTGAGTGGCTCTCTCGCATGCACGATGCCAGAAAGGATCTCTGGCTCGAGAAGGGTCTGGACATCGATTGTCCGGCGGGTGGCCATTGCGGTCAGTGCGCAGACAAGAACCTGTGTGATAGCGTGCGCAAGATTGCGCGCATTCGAAAGAAGGGACAGTAATCTATGGCTGTGCTGGGCAAGACTCTTTCTGATCTCATGATGAGCCCTACGGTTCATTTTCATCATCTTCCGAATGGCGAGCCGCATGTTCATGAGAAGGTGTCGGCGAAAAGCCATCCCGGACGTCGCGTCATTGCTATTTGCGGCAAGGGCGGTGTCGGCAAGACCGCTTTCAGCGCAATGGCCGCACATGCCTTGATGCATCGCGAGGACACCGGTCGTCTTCTCGTGATTGATGCCGACCCCGCATTTGGTCTGGCATTTGCCTTGGGCATGCCCACCGAGCCGAATATCGCAACGGTGAGGGAGGCCCTGCTTTCCGCAGCTCGCAGCGGAGACATTGAGGCCGAGCAGGATATGGCCAGGGAACTGGATTATATGGTGTTCGAGTCTTTGGTTGAGACTGACGGCTTCGCTTTCCTTGCTATGGGTCGTAGCCGCGATCTCGGTTGCTACTGCGCAGTGAACGATCTGCTGCGCGATGCCGTCGAGCTCCTCGTTGGAGAGTTCGACACCGTCCTTATCGACGGTGAGGCTGGCCTGGAGCAAATCAATCGCCAGGTTGTCGCCTCGGTCGACGATCTTATCGTCGTTTCCGACGGTTCTTTGAGGGGCCTTAAGACGGTTACCTCTGTTGTTGAATTGGCTCATGAGCACGAGCTTGTTCCCCAGGATCGAATCCACCTGGTTCTGAACAGGCAGGATGGCGAAGTTGATGCCGCTGCGTTGCAGGGCGAGGGAGTCCCCGAACTCCTTGGAGCAATCCCTGCCGATGCGGAACTCGCCGCCTACGATCGTGCTGGTGAACCTCTCACCAAGCTTCCGCATGAGAATGCGGCGGCTCATGCCGTATGGCACGTCATCGATCACCTGATGTTCAAGAGCGCTTTCTAAGCCAATTTGATAGTCGGGTGGGTTGACGTAATACGGTATTTCGTACATTCTAAATAAGTTAAGCCGAAATAGTCGGATTTAAACAAAACGACTCTTATTTAGGAGGACTGTAGATGGAGAACGAGAAGAACGTTGTGGACGCAGCTGCTCCGCAGCCCAAGAAGTCCAAGAAGAAGCTTGGCATCATTGCTGGTGTTGTTGCCGCTGTCATCGTCGTGGCTGGCGCAGGCTTCTGGGTATGGCATGAGACCCCTGGTTTCTGCGGTGCTATCTGCCACACCCCGATGGATCCCTATCTGGCTACCTATGAGGCTGAGCCGGGCGAGGCTTCCATTGACAAGTGGGGCAACGAGGTTTCTGACGCTAAGGCCATGACCGCTTCTTATCATCGCGTTGCTGGCGCTACCTGTCTCGACTGCCATGAGTCCAACCTGAGCCTGCAGATCGCTGAGGGCATGTCCTGGATTACCGGTTCCTATGAGGTTAAGGCTAACGAGACCTATGGCGTGGTTGCTGTCGAGCGTTCCATCGACGAGCTCGCTGAGGCTGTTGGCAAGGACGGCGAGTCCATCTGCCTTAATGAGGCTTGCCACAACATGACCCGCGACGACCTCGCTGCTCTCACTGCTGACGAGTACGGTCATCGTAACCCGCATGTCGACCAGCACGGCAACACCACCTGCTCCGACTGCCATAAGGCTCACAGGGCTTCCGTCAACGCTTGCTCCGCTTGCCATGCTGACTCCATCATCCCCGAGGGTTGGGTCACCGCTGCTGAGGGTAAGCTGCTTGCTGCTGCCTAAGATCTGATCTGCGCTAGGGGATTGCAGAATCCCTGATGCACTTCGATCTACGAACTGCCTTAAATAGTTGAGGCCCCCGTATCCGGCGTCTTCCGATGGATGGCGCAAGATACGGGGGCCTTGCTGTATCTAAGGCGGTGAAATCGGGTTGTGCCTAGAGGCTCTAGTTGCTGACTTGGCACTTCGGCAGCTCGGGACTGCGGATATGGCTCGAGTCTCGGGGTGTTGACTTGAAGCAGTTGGCTTCGCTTTTGGGCTTATGCCGCTCTGGGCTAATCGATGCCTTCTTCGTCGACGTCGTTGCTGTTGCGGAATTCCTCGACAAATCCAGCCGAGAAGATGCTTCCGGGGATAGCGACCAAGCCAATCGAGAGTGCCATGAGCGTCCATCCGATGATGCGACCCATGGGCGTGATGGGGGTGAGGTCGCCGTAGCCAGTGGAGGACATGGTGGTAATTGCCCAGTACATGCCCGTCAACGCGCTGTCGAACACTTCGGGTTGCGCGGCGTGCTCGACTTCGTACATGAGAACGCTTGCCACTACCGCCATGAGACCGAGCACCATGAACGATGCGATGATCTCGTGCTTGCGGCGCTTTGCGACGCGCATGATGGTGTGCATGCCCCTCATGTAGCGCGTGATCTTAATGAGGCGTACCAGACGAAGAAGCGTGATGATGCCCAGGATTCCCGAGGGGAGGGGAACGAACCAGGCGATCATAGCGGGCAGGAAGGCGAGAAGGTCGACGATGCCCATAAGCGAGAGTGCGTAGCGAATGCGTGCTCGATTGGGTGCAAGCTGGGGTCGAACCATGTCGGCAACCCAGATGCGTGCGCAGTATTCCAGGAAGAACACGACGGTCGAAGCGGCGGC
>JAFYTB010000285.1 GCA_017559045.1 Eggerthellaceae bacterium
AGACGACTCGAGACCATCAGCTATGCCGATAAGCAGCTCACTCAAGCATGCAAAAGATCCCGGCGTTGCGGAATCGGCGCCTAGAGTAGCAAAGGCCGCGTTCGTCTGCGCCATGGCCTGCTGGAAATCCGCCGACTCGTAAACAGATTTCAAGCACTGAGCTGCACGATACGCCTCCGCAAGAGTCTGAGCCGTCGCTGTCAGAGCGGTAGCCTCAGCGGCGTCATCGTAAGTAGACGAAATGAGCGCCTCAATATCTGCCTCACTTACGGTTCCGACAGGAATCAAGGCAATCGCTGCAGCGAGCTGTTCGCAAGCAGATTCGAAGTCGGCCCACGGAAGAGAAACCTGATCCGAAAGGTCATCAAGCAAGGCGGCGAGCTCCCTCAGCTCGTCAGGCAGGCGAAGCAGATGAAACAGGAGACGCAAGTCGAAACCGCCTTCGCCAGAGCCCTCAAGGCCCGCGACAATAGCAGCCAGAGCCTCGTCGACCTGAGCCGAACCCGCTACCAACTGATCGGAGGATCCGCTCAAAGCCTCAAGGCCGTCACCAAACTCACCAAGACCTGCGGCAAACTCGCCAGAGCCTTCCGCATAAGCAGCCACGCCCTTGGCCAGCTGAGCCGCTCCCCCATCAATCTGAGCAATCGCATTCGTAAGCTGAGTCATACCGCCAAGCATACCATCAATGTCGGGCATTTCCATACCCATGGAGTACGGCAGAGCCGCAATCTGGATGCCGGACATCTCGAAGTCGCGCACATCGGCAAGCAGCAGACAATCGGCATCCGCACCCGGCAGTGCAGTGAAGGCAATCGTGCGATTCTTTCCCGCGGATGCAACCGTGGCGCCCTCGGCGCGAATATTACTCGTCGTATCGCCATTCATGGTGACAGTGATCTGAAGCAGGTAGCTTTCAGCGAACGACGCATCAACCGCGCCGTTGGGCTTAGTGGTCACGTGAATGGCAAGCTCGCCCGTTGCCCCCGCAACCTCGTCGGGCGTCATAGCCTTACCGTCGAGCGTATAGGCGACCTGCACGTTCCAAGGCAACTCGACATCAGAAACGTCACCCTGATAGTAGAACGCGCCTTCCGCAGCATCGAACTCAATTCGATCTCCACTACGACGGATCTCGGTCTCATTCGTCAGATTAATGACAGCGTCGTAAGAACCGTAGTCAACGATCTCACCCGCGTCCGTCACTTCGAACTGGTTGACCACATACGCACCTTCGGCGGAACCATCCGCCGCAAGCGTGGCATACACGACTTCCGTCTTCTCGTAAGTCGCAGGCTCCTGCGGCACAACCTTGGATGCGTCTAGCACCTCGGAGTAAGCCGTAACTGCCGGTATGCAAGCGAAAGCAAGAGCAGCCGCCGCAAACACAGCCGCCGCACCTACGGCAAACCTAGCCGCTACGGTCGTTTTCCTTATTGAGATCACGATGCGTCTCCTTCCTTGCGAAGCGCTGCATCAGGGGAAGTGAGCCGGGCTCTGTCGCCACGGAAGAAGCCCGACTTCCATGTAGTAACACGAATAGGTCCATCAAAAAGAATCAGCAAGCCCGGCAGGAAGCAAGTGACCATCAACAGGGAGATGATGGCGCCACGAGCCAAAAGGAAGCCGAGCAAACAGACGACGCTGATACTCGAGGTAAGTCCGAGGGCGATACCAGCAGACGCCAAAATACCCGCGGACACAATAAGCGAGGGCACCGTTTCGCCAAGCGCCTTGTAAGCAGCCTCACGAGCGGGAACATTCTTGCGCCAACGCAAATAGTGCGTCGTCAGCAGGATGCCATAGTCGATGGTGGCGCCAAGCTGCACCGTATTGATGATCAGGTAGCCGATAAAGTTCAGCGAGTCTCCCGTAAAGTACGGAATACAGAGGTTGATCCAAATACCCGACTCAATCGCCAGCACCAAGCAGAACGGCAGCATAAGCGACCTAAACGCTATGGCAACCACCAAGAAGATGGTAACCACGGCCACAAGGCTGACGACCACGTTATCCACTTCGATGATCTGGGCCATGTCGTATAGATTTGCCGACTGGCCAGCCATATAGAACTCGTCGTAATAGGCTGCCGCAAGACGATGGATGGTCTCGATCACACCGAAGGACTCTTCGCTCTCAACTCCAGCATCGATGTAGCAGATGATACGAGCCCAATCGTCAGAGTAGAACTGCTCGACAACGGCAGGATCCAGGAACTCATTGGGAATAGCCGATCCCACCGTGCTCGCGTAGGACATAACCGACTCAACGTAATCAAGATCGGCGATCTCATCCGAAAGCAAAGCCTCGGCGGCAACGTCGCCTCGCGGCACCAGCAGCACCGCGGCATTCTGAACGCCGAAGCTCTCCTCAACCGCATAGTAGTCAGCACCATAGCGAATATCGGGATCAGGCGCGCTGGTGAGATAGGTGAATGCAACGTTCGCCTGACCTAGGAAGGCAGGAACCATAAGCGCAAAGACGAGCAGCAGCGCGGGAACGCGGATCTTCGCCAAGGGTCGGCCAACGTTCTCGAAGTCGGGCATGAATCGACGGTGGGTCGTACGATCGAGCACCTTGGCACACACAAGCGTTAGTGAAGGGAGCAACACCATGACGGTCACAAAGGACAGCGCCACGCCCTTAACCTAGTTGAATCCAAG
>JAFYTB010000286.1 GCA_017559045.1 Eggerthellaceae bacterium
ATGTCCATAAGCTTGGCAAAGCCAAGAACACCCACGGCAAGAATGGCACACAGCACGACAACGGCGCCAATGAGGATGCCCTTCTTGCGGCGCTCGCGCTTGAGGCTCTTCGAATAGTTGGCAGAACCATGTACGCGGGAATACGGATTCGCAGCAGCAATTGCGCTCGAATCCTTCTCATAGACAGCACGCGAATACGGGTTGATGATTGGCTGGATCTCCTCGCCCGGCACCTCGTTATTCAGCTCGTTATTCTCTTCGTTATTCAAATTCTTCTCGGAATCGACCACAGCGGAAGGCTCCTCTTTCAAGCCCCATCGTGAACATTCGGGGCGTTGTCTACTACAAGAGGTTCAATTTTGAAGCGGGCTTTTTCATCTGACAAGGGAAATGCAGCCATCTCCACGCAAAATGCCCGAAGCCAACGCTTCTGCCTAAAGTCGATCGAGTACGACCTTGACCTCGGGCAGCGCCGTATAGTTTGCGATCACGTACACGCCAGCATTTTCCGCCAAGCCGCTCTCGGGCAGGGCCGACAGAACATCCTCGATGCCATCAACCAACTGCGCATCCAGGCCAGCACGCGCAAGACGATCCCTCAAATCCTCCTTGCGAAGACCGCCGGCAAATACGCGCAAACCAGCACTGGAAGCCGCGGCCAGCGTCTCGAAATCGACATCTGCAAGCCACGACACATCGCGACCGTCGCCCTCTTTGTCGTTCACGAAGAAGGCAACCGCCTTCGGAGCCTCGTCAGCCAGAACGAGACGCAGATTCTCATTAAAGCCCGCAGGGTTCTTCGCCAGGTTCAACAGAAGCGAGCGCTCGCCGATGGCATAGCGCTGGAGGCGTCCGTTCTTCGGATCAAACGCATCAGCCGCACGCTGGAACGCATCTGGCGACACCCCAGTCAGTCGAGCTGCAACAAACGCAGACAGCAGGTTGTACACCAAATAGGCTGCACCCTGCGCATAACGCACTGAATCCTGGGACGGAGATGCGCACGCCGCCTCGCTCGCCCCAGACACCGCTTTCGCAGCAAGACCCTCGGAGCAAGTCGCGACAAAGCTCAGCCCATCGGCGCCCAAGCGCACTTCCTGAGCCGCAACATCCAACGAAGGACGAGCAAAGTCGCAGGCGTCGCATCGATACTCGCCCAGATGATCGTACTGACGAACCTGATAGACCAGCGGAGCTCCACACTGCGGACACGCCTCGCTCTCCAGAGCACCCAACTTCGCAAGATCCATGTCATGGGCAACGCCCACCGCGATGCACGGATTCTTCACCGCAGCAGCAATAGCCGCGCACTGCGGATCATCAGCGGTATACACAAGCGTGGTTCGCGGGGACGCAGAAAGCGCACCGACGATGCTTTCGCGAATGCGACCCATTCCGCCCATGCGATCCTCCTGATCGCGGAACAGATTGAGCAGCACCACATAGTCAGCCTGAAGCTGCGGAAGAATCCTCGCCATCCACAGCTCGTCGGTCTCGAACACTCCCCAATCAGCTCTCGGCGTCTGGAGCAAAGTGGTCGCAACACCGGAGTCGAGGTTCGCACCGCTTCGATTGCACGCAACGGTCATGCCTGCAGCCTCGATAGAATCTGCCAGCAGATTCGTAACCGTGGTCTTACCGTTAGTGCCCACCACCACAATGGAACCCTTGGAAAGGCGCGCGCTCAGATGCCCGATAAGATCAGCGTCGACGTACAGCGCAATCTTTCCCGGCATATTGCCAGCCGGACGATGCAGCACATTACGCAGGCCCCACGTCAACACCGCACCCGTTGCCTTTGCCAAACCAAATCGAAGCCCCATGCTCGTTCTTTCCGTTCCTCAGCTCGTATTTCACGCATTTCGCGTCATCAGATTATCATCCAAGAAGCCGTTCCCGCTCCTTGCCGCACCATTTTAGCGCGACCCCCTCGCCACCTCTTCGTCAAGCCTGCGTTGCCCTATAATTCACCAGGCACATTCGCCGAATGAGCATACATTCAGACAAACACAGGGGATCCTCGTGACTACCGCTCAAATCGTCTCCGTCGTCGTGTTCGCAGTGGCGCTCGGAGTAATTGTTACCGAAAAGGTTCATCGCGCACTCGTAGCCATCACCGGCGCTGTTCTGCTCATCGTGCTGAAGGTCATCACCTTCGATGCAGCAATGAGCCATCTCGACTTCAACACACTTGGCGTCTTGCTGGGCATGATGATGTTCGTAGCCGTTGTGAAACAGTCAGGCGTGTTCGAATTCCTCGCCGTCAAATGCGCGCACATCGCCGGGGGCAATCCTTGGCGCCTTATGCTGCTGTTCGCTACCCTGACCGCATGCCTTTCGGCTCTTCTGGACAACGTCACCACGGTCCTGCTCATCGGCCCCATGACGCTCACCATGTGCAAGATGCTCGACCTCGATCCTGTACCGTTCTTCATTGTCGAGATCATGTGCTCCAACATCGGCGGTACCGCTACGCTTGTCGGCGACCCGCCCAACATCATGATCGGCTCGGCGGCAGGCTTCAGCTTCTTCGACTTCATCATGGTTGACGCTCCGGCTGTCGTCATCATCATGGTGGCCATTCTTGCCGTCTTCTACTTCCTCTACGGACGCAAGATGCATGTCACCGCTGAGCAGCGAGATGCCATCATGGAGCTCGACCCTGCCAGCTACATCAAGAAGCCCCACCTTCTTAGGATGAGCGTAGCCACCACCATTCTCGTTGTCGCTGGCTTCATGCTTCATGGCGCGCTGCACATCGAGTCCTGCATCGTTGCCCTCGCTGGCGCAAGCGCCCTGCTCCTTCTCTCCGGAGAAAGCATTGAGGAGAGCCTGCATGACGTCGAGTGGACCACCCTCGCTTTCTTCGCGGGCCTGTTCATCATCGTTGGCTCTATGACCGAAACCGGCGTTATCGGCATGGTTGCCAGCTGGCTCATCGAGATCACCCATGGCGAAATGTTCCTTGCCATGATGGTTCTTCTGTTTGGCTCGGCAATCATCTCCGCATTCCTGGACAACATCCCGTTCGTAGCCACGATGATCCCCATCCTGCTTGCCATGGAGTCTTCCGGCATGGATGTCACCCCGATGTGGTGGGCGGTTTCGCTGGGCGCATGCCTCGGCGGCAACGGCTCGCTCATCGGCGCCAGCGCCAACGTCGTGCTTTCCGACATCAGCCGCAGGAATGGCTACGAAATCACCTTCCTTCACTTCCTGAAGATCGGTTTCCCGCTCATGCTCCTGACTGTGGTTATTGCAGCCATCTACATGATCATTCGTTTCCCGGTGTAAAAGCCGCTAAGCGCAGAAACAAACAATGCGCCAGCCGCCCACAAATGGCAGCTGGCGCATTTTCTTTTGTCCTCAACTGCGGAAGCAGCGTCTATCCCGCTAAGACGAGAATCCATCCAGCCATGATGGCCAACCAAAGAAGGACAAGAGCCAGGATGACATATCCAGACCAGCCCTCCTTGGGACCCGCCGCCACAATGCGATCATATACGCGCCGAGCGCTCGGGTTAGCCTGGAGAAAAGCAGATCCCCGCTTCTTAGCGAAGAAAATGACGACGGTAGCCAACATGAGCAGCGGAAAACAGGCAAACGATGCGTAGATCATCGCATCGAACATAGCGGAACCTGTCATGGCATAGACCTCCTCTGCTTACGGATACTTGCAGGTGCATACAGCTTACTTGCAACTCGTTACAGCTTGCCGTCGCGCTTGAGCTCTTCGTACGCCTCGATGGTGCCACGCTTAACGGCATGCTTCACGAGGAAATAACCCACGACAATCAAGATCAGCGGAATAACAAGAGTGCTCAAAATGACCAAGAGCTCGGGCAAACCCATTCCCCCAACCATAGAAATCACCTTCCTCGCTACTTAAGCACTAAAGACTACTGGTTATCCTCAGGTCGAACCAGATCGACGCTCTCGACCCTATCGTCTTTCATCAGATGGAACATGGCCTCACTCAAAGTCATGCCTTCGGGCAGGGTAATGTACGCGTTGAACCAGTAGGCATCCATATCAACCTCGTACCTAATCAACTCGATATTCCCGAACAGAGAGAGCGCATCATCGGCATCGGACCCCGGAAGACTCAGCAGAGCGGGATCGAGCGAATACGTCCTTGGTTCCGAAGGGCCAATCGGACGATCAGCGCCTAAATCCAGGACTTCTCGAGCAAAGTCGTAGTACGTCGTTCCATCGGCCACCGTGAGCTCGCCATCAAGGTCTACGATGAGCCTGCCCTCATCGTACCAAACGCGCTCATTCTTCATAACCCACCATGAAACCAGGAACCCCTGCTTGACCCCAAAGTAATAGACAACCTTCTCATTGAATCGCATGAGCATCGCGGCGGCCTCGGCACGCGTAGCGATGCGCTGCGGGTAGAAGAAACGCATCTCAGCAGGTGGGTGGATAGGATCGGCTTCGTAGAACACCTTGCCCTCGACGAGCTCGTATTTCCTAGCGTAGTCGAAGCCCTCCCTAGCCCAGGAAGATACCTCGTCACGATCATAGAAGCCACGGGGAACCTCGAGGAAAATAGGAGGATACCAAGGGACGACGACAGGCGGATAGTAGAAGTCGGCCGCACGGGCCATGAAGGTCACGAACTCCTCGCGGGTGACGGGGTCGTTGGGACGGAAACGCCCGGCGCTGCCGCGAGCCACATCCTCGGCGACCGCCCAGTTGAGCGCTGCGGTGTAGTACATGCCGCCCTTCGTGTCGGAGAAGCCGCTCTCATTCGTTTCGACGTAGGAGACGGGATCGGAAGTCAGGCCGTCAGGGTCTCCCGTGATCACGCGGTACAGGGCGGTGACAACTTGGGCGCGAGTGAGGGTGTCCTCGGGACCGAACAGATCGGTCCCGGCGTAGCCGGTCATGAAGCCCTTCTCGGCGACGTACTCGATGCAGGCCTCGTTGTCCGCGCCATACCAGGCATCATCGGAAACATCGGAGAACGAGGATGCGAACGCCGGGCAGGCGAACGCGAGGCTCAGGGCCACTGCGGCAACAACCGCTCCCAGACGAATGGTCGTAGACGAAATCTTCATGGCGTCTCCCTCTATACCGCTTCTGAGATAACCCCGTTATCGCCGCCACTCAATGATTGCACTCGAATCAGGAAAGGTCGATCGATCCTGTCGTCTTCCATCAATTGAAGGATGGACTCCCTCAGAGTCGTCCCCTCATGCAAGGTAATGTACACGTTGTATGAATAACTATTCCAATCTTGGAACCTTTTAACAACCTCAACACTTCCATACGAAGAGAGAGCATCAACCGAGCCCTCTCCAGGAGGAGCCAGCAATGAAAGGTCGAACATGCAGGTTCCCGATCCAGACTGGCTACCTGGCTGTTCCGCACCCCCATCTAATACGCCATCAATATAATCACGGAATAACGTGCCATCAGAAAGCTTAACTTCTCTTTCGAGATGGACAAACAGCCCATCCTGCTGATACTCATCCGGCACATCTTTAAGAGCTTGCCATGTAGACACGAAGCTCCTCTTAATGCCGAAATAGTAAACGACCCTATCATTGAACCTCATGAGCATCGCGGCGGCCTCTGCGCGCGTGGCATTGCGCTGGGGATAGAAGAAGCGATATTCCGCAGGCCCCTCGGTGAATAACCTCCCCTCTATAAGCATGTACTTGTTGATGTATTCGAAGCCATCTCGAGCCCAAGACGACAGCTCATTTTTGTCATAGAAACTCCGTCCCCATTCATAGTAAATAGGGGGACAAAAAGGCCAGGAACTCGGATAGTAGAAGTCGGCCGCACGGGCCATGAAGGTTACGAACTCCTCGCGGGTGACGGGGTCGTTGGGACGGAAACGCCCGGCGCTGCCGCGAGCCACATCCTCGGCGACCGCCCAGTTGAGTGCTGCGGTGTAGTACA
>JAFYTB010000287.1 GCA_017559045.1 Eggerthellaceae bacterium
GCTGGTAGCACCCTGATCAGCCAGGTCGATGAGCGAGGCCTGCACCATTTCAGCACTGTTGGTGCTCAGCTGACGCAGCCTCATATAGCCAACCTCGCCGTCAAGCTGCACGTCAAGATTAGCCTTCTCGTAAACGCTAAGACTCAGGGTGGTGGTGAATTCTTCTCCCGTTTCTGCGTCCATATTCGAAGTGCGCAGCCAGGTAATGACAACGCTTCCGTCTTCCTCGGAACCCAGCACATTGAGAACCTCGGAAAGAGTCCAGTGCATATCACCCTTGCCGTCGATAGCGGAAACGAAATCTCCCTGCTTGACGCCCTTTGTCTCAGCCTCCGATCCCTCGAAAACATCGGCAACATAAGCACGACCGTTGTACTCAGCGAAAAGAATGCCTACGCCCTCGTAATCGTTGGCAGTGCTCTCCTTGACGTAAGCCTCGTATCGCTCGGGAGAGAGGTAGGTAGCATACGAATCACCCGTTGCCTCCATGAGGTTCTGAATGAGGGATTCCGTAGCAGCATCAAGTTCATAAGTATCCAAGCTACCCTGAGCAAGGATGTCCTCCACCTCGCTAATACGAGCGGAGACGGAGTCATATGTAGTCTTTACAGTATGGGAGGAAGTGGTAACACCAGGTTCGCCCTCGACGTTGAAACCCAGAGCACCAACGAAAGCCGGTTGGCTTCGAACGACAAAGCCCAAGGCAAACGCAGCAACCAGGGCGATAAAGGATGCAAGAATCTTCGCCAAAAGCTGATTGCGGTGACGATCCTTTTTGGAGACCGTCACCGACTTTCTTTCATGAGCACTATGTCTGGGTTCACGAGCCAATTACAAAGACCAAGCTTTCTAAACTAGACCTTCAGGTAACGGCGCATTGCAAACGCCGAACCCAGCAGACCGAGGATCAGACCAGATCCAAACAGAATCGCGAAGATCATAAGGTAAGCATCGCCGGGTACATCGATGGTGATGAACGGAAGGGCCGATGCGATTCGGGGCATGGCATACATGCGCAGCAGCTGCAGGGCGCCAACGGCCAGACCTGCGCCGATGATGGCATGGAGAGCACCTTCCATCAGGAAGGGGCCTCTGATGAAGCCGTTGCTGGCGCCGACGAGACGCATGATGGCGATCTCCTTGCGGCGAGCCATGATTGCCAGCCTAATGGTGTTGTTGATGAACACCAGTGCGATGAAGACGAGCAGGCCGATGAGCGCAACAGCGATGTAGCGCACATACTTGGTGAGCTGGAACAGCTTGCCAACCGTCTCCTGACCATACTTGAGAGACTCCGCAGGATCATCGGGATTGTCGCAGATAGCTCTGAACGTAGCGTTCGACTCGATCTGAGCGGCAATCTGCTCGACAACCTGAGGGTCAGTCAGCTCAACATCAATGGAGGCGGGAAGCGGATTGACGCCGTCGAGAGACTCGATGATGTCAGCGCTTGCCGTCTGGGAGAACTGCTCGAGAGCCTGCTCCTTGGTGGTGAAGCCAACAGAGGCAACGCCATCAATGGCACGAATATCAGCCATGAGGGAGTCGATGCTCTCCTGATCAGCGGTGTCGGCAACATAAGCCGTAATGGAGACTTCTTCCTCGACAGAAGAGATCATGTTCTCCACCATGACGCCGCCCACCATGAACACGCCAATGATGAGAAGCGACAGGAAGATGGTGACAATGGAGCCAAGGGCGGTGGACAGGTTGCGCGTAAAGCCCTGCAGCGACTCCTTGAAGAAGTAGAACAAGCTAGACATCGGAACCGTACACACCCCTATCCTGGTCACGCATGAGGCGGCCGCGGTCAAGCGCAATAACGCGCCTGCGCATGTTGTCGACCATCTCACGGTCATGCGTAGCGATGAGAACCGTGGTGCCCGTGCGATTAATGCGCTCGAGCAGGTCCATGATGCCACGCGAGGTTTGCGGGTCGAGGTTACCCGTAGGCTCGTCGCAGATCAGCAGCGGCGGACGATTGACGATAGCACGTGCAATGGAAACACGCTGCTGCTCACCGCCGGAAAGCTGATCAGGGTACTTGTTGAGCTTGTCAGCCAAGCCAACCAGACGAAGGACCTCGGGGACCTGGGTCTTGATGACGTGCTTGTTCTTGCCGATGACCTGAAGCGCGAACGCAACGTTCTCATAGACCGTCTTGTTCGGCAGAAGCTTGAAGTCCTGGAAAACGCAGCCGATGTTGCGACGCAGATACGGCACGCGCCAGTTCTTCATAGTGGAAAGGTCCTCGTCGGCAACGTAGATCTTGCCAGAAGTGGGCTTGATCTCACGCGTAAGCAGACGAATAAACGTCGACTTGCCCGAGCCGGAATGGCCGACCAAGAACAGGAACTCACCTGCATAGATCTGCAGGGAGACGTCGTTCAAGGCCGGCTTATTGGGCTGAGCGGGGTAAACCTTGGTAACGTGATCGAAGGTGATGACGGGAGAGCCCAGATGCATGGGGGCTTCGTCAACTTCGAGCGTAGGCAGTGCCTGGAGCTGGGTGGTCATCTGGGTCGGACGGGAATGAGAACCCGCGCGACCATGACGCCCCGTGCGCGCAAGACCGCCAGTGCTTGCATCGTTCGTCACAGTGATTGCTCCGTTCGTGTTGTCGTATGTACTGAGACGCTTAGATTTTACCAAAGGTGTTAGCGAGCCATTACTTTCTTCACAGCTTCAACAATGGCGGCAGCATCGAGCTCGAAGTAGGCCAGAAGCTCCTCGAACTCACCGGACTTGCCGAAGCGATCCTTCACGGCGACGAACTCGCAGGGTGCGGGCGCCTTTGCAGCAAGCAGCTCGGCCACAGCGGAGCAAAGACCGCCGATAACGCTGTGCTCTTCAGCAACGACCACGTGACCAGTCTTGGCAACGGATGCGAGAACGGTCTCCTCGTCGAGCGGCTTCACGCAGAATGCGTCGATAACCTCAGCAGAAATGCCCTCAGCAGCCAGAGCATCGGCAGCCAGAAGAGCCTCGCGGATCTCAACGCCATTGGCAATGATGGTCACATCGGTGCCCTCACGAAGGACATATGCCTTGCCGATCTCAAGCTCGACATCGTCATCGTACACGCAGGGGACGTTTGCGCGACCCATGCGGACGTACACCGGACCCTCGGTCTCAGCAGCGAGCTTCAGAGCAGCGCGAGCGGCGGCGTAGTCAGCCGGAACCAGAACACGCATGCCGGGAAGACCGCGCATGAGGGAGACGTCCTCGAGCATCTGATGGCTGCCACCGTCAGGACCGACGGAAACACCAGCGTGGGTGGGAGCAATCTTGACGTTGAGATTGCTATAGCAAACAGTGTTGCGGATCTGATCATAAGCACGACCGGTGCCGAACACGGCGAAGGAACCCGTGTAGGCGATCTTGCCGGTAAGCGCGAGACCAGCAGCAACGTCGATCATGTTCTGCTCAGCGATACCGCAGTTGAAAAGCCTGTCGGCATAAGCGGGATCAGCGGCAGCGAACTTATTGAGAGTAGTGGAGCCGGTGAGGTCGGCGTCAACGGCGACGACCGGTACGCCAGCGCCAGCCAGCTCGGCGAGGGTAACGCCAAAGGCAGCGCGAGTGGCCTTCTTAACGGCGGCCTGTTCGGGAGTTGCAAGCTTAACCACGGAAACCTCCTTATTCAGCGGCAGCTTGCAGCTCAGCAAGCGCAGCCTCGAGTTGCTCAGCATTGGGGGCCTTGCCATGCCAGCCCGCCTGGTTCTCCATGAAGGAGACGCCCTTGCCCTTAACGGTGGCGGCGATGACTGCATGAGGCTTGCCGTTGCGCTGGGTCTTCAGGTTGCCCAGCAGCTCGACGAGAGCGTCGATATCATGGCCATCGACAGCGTAGACATTCCAGCCGAATGCCTCGAACTTAGCGCCCAGATCTTCGGGGTTGCAGACGTCAGTGATCTTGCCGTCGATCTGGAGACCGTTGTTGTCGACGATAGCGATCACGTTGTCGAGGTTGCGATGAGCGGCAAACATGGCCGCCTCCCAGACCTGACCCTCTTCGCACTCGCCGTCGCCAAGGATGGCGAACACAGAACCCTCGGTGCCGTCAAGCTTGAGACCAGCGGCAACGCCGGCAGCAATAGAGAGGCCCTGACCGAGAGAGCCAGTGGAAACCTCGACACCGGGAACCATGTTGGAGTCGGGATGACCCTGCAGACGGGTGCCGAGCTTGCGCAGGCTCATGAGCTCATCAACCGGGAAGTAGCCGGCATGAGCGAGAGCGGCGTACAGAGCAGGGGCTGCATGGCCCTTGCACAGGAACAGCCAGTCACGGCCTTCCATCTTCGGATTTTCGGGGTCATGCTTCATAACGCCACCGAAGTACAGCGAAGTCAGAATATCGATACAGGAAAGGGATCCACCCGGATGCCCGCTTCCCGCCTCCGCAATCATGCGAACGATGTCGACGCGAAGCTCGTTCGCCTTACCTGCAAGATCCATACCGTCCCTTTCTTTGAGAATACGCACGTGTCTGTATTCTACCGCAACAAAGAATGTGACACCTAAGGGACGGAGGTTTAACTGTCGCATTTTGCGAGCGAATGCGACAGTTAAACCTCCGTCCCTTAGGTGTCA
>JAFYTB010000288.1 GCA_017559045.1 Eggerthellaceae bacterium
AAGCTGAAAGAAAAAAAAGGCAGCGTAAATCTGCCGGAAGCGATGGCGGGAGAAAGCGGTGCGCAACGTGTCTCGAAGTACACGGTGCCGATGGCTTGCGGACTTGCCTACAACTATGCCGCGAAGACAGTAGACGACGAACTGCTCTCTATCCTGAAAGAGCTTGCCCGAGAGGCGCAGCTGGAGGAGAAGTACGCCGCGCTGTACAACGGCGAAATGATCAACACCGGTGAAAAGCGTCTGGTGCTGCACCAGTTGACAAGAGGCCAGCTGGGAGATGCCGTGATCGTGGACGGTGTGGACAAGTACGCATTCTATACCGGCGAACAGAAGAAAGCAGCGGAGTTTGCCGAAAAGGTCCATGCGGGAGAGATCGCCAACGCCTACGGTGAGAAGTTCACGACCGTCGTGCAGATCGGCATCGGCGGAAGCGACCTTGGTCCTCGCGCCATGTATCTGGCGCTGGAGAACTGGGCCAGAGAGAACGGAACATTCCGGCTCGAAGCCCGTTTTATCAGCAACGTAGATCCGGACGATGCAGCGAACGTGCTGAAATCGATCGACCTGCCGCACAGTCTGTTCGTGCTGGTTTCGAAGTCCGGCACCACGCTTGAAACGCTGACCAACGAAACATTCGTGAAGAACGCGCTGAAAGACGCGGGACTGGACCCCTCCAAGCACATGGTCGCCGTCACCAGCGAGACTTCACCGCTGGCAAAATCCGATGAGTATCTGGCAGCGTTTTACATGGACGACTTCATTGGCGGGCGCTATTCCTCCACTTCCTGTGTCGGCGGCGTTGTACTGTCGCTGGCGTTCGGTCCTGAAGTGTTCGCACGCTTTCTGAACGGTGCGCATGCGGCGGATCTGACTGCAAAAGAGAGCGATCTTTTGAAGAATCCCTCTATGCTTGACGCGCTGATCGGCGTATACGAGCGCAATGTACTGGGCTATCCGGTCACCGCCGTGCTGCCCTATTCGCAAGCGCTCAGCCGTTTCCCCGCGCACCTGCAGCAGCTCGACATGGAGTCCAACGGCAAGCACGTCAACCGCTTTGGCGAGCCGGTCGCTTATCCCACCGGGCCTGTCATTTTCGGTGAACCGGGCACCAACGGCCAGCACTCGTTCTATCAGCTCCTGCATCAGGGCACGGATATCGTTCCCCTGCAGTTTGTCGGTTTCCGTAAGAATCAGGCGGGAATGGATGCGGACATTCAGGGCAGCACCAGCCAGCAGAAGCTGTGCGCCAATGTCGCCGCGCAGATCATGGCCTTTGCCTGCGGCAAACAGGATAAAGATCCCAACAAGAGCTTCGAAGGCGGTCGTCCCTCCAGCATCATTATCGGTGAACAGCTTACGCCGGAATCCCTCGGCGCGCTGCTGGCGCATTTTGAGAACAAGGTGATGTTCCAGGGTTTCTGCTGGAACGTGAACAGCTTCGACCAGGAGGGCGTGCAGTTGGGCAAAGTGCTGGCCAAGCGAGTGCTGGCACACGAAACGGACGGTGCACTGAAGGCCTACAGCGAACTGCTGACCATCTGATCTGTTCCCTGCCGAAACAAAAGGAGCACGAATCCGGTGATTTCGATCAAAAACGCTCCCAGTCAGGGAGCGTTTTGCTGTTCAACGAATCCGTTGCACCGGACGCAGATTATGCGATTGGAAGACAGCATCTTGTGTTCCGATCAGGATCGGAAGATGGGCTTTTGCATGCGTAATAAGGGCCGTCAGCAATTTCCCGTATACACATGTTCCAACGCTTCACCGGCGATCTTTGCCAGATGCCTGATGATCCGCACATCGGTTGCCTTTCGATCCTGCATGTGAAACCGGGGAAAGAACCTGGAGATATGGAGAGGGATGGAGTCCCCGTCCGGGTTCCGTAACCGGCTGACCCACCGGGATAATTCACGCATCTCTTCCGCGCTGTCGTTTTCGCCGGGAACGATCAGTGTCGTCAGCTCCACATGACAGGTCTTGACTGCCGCTTCGATAAACGTTATGACCTGTTGCCGGTCGCCGCCCAGGACTTTGCCGTAGTAGCAGTCAGTGAATCCCTTCAAATCGATGTTCATGGCGTCGATATACGGGCTCAGCTCCGCCAGAATGGCCAACTCTGCTGTCCCGTTTGTGACCATGACGTTTTTTAGTCCTTCGTTTTTTGCGAGCCGGGCCGTATCCCGCACGAACTCATAGCCAATCAAAGGCTCGTTGTACGTGAATGCAATCCCGATATTTCCCCGGGATCGCGTCCTCAGGGCAAGGTCAACCAACTCCTCGGGACTGACGGTTTCGGCTGTCCGCGCAAACATCCTGGCATGCTCGGACCAGGATATCTCATGATTCTGGCAGAAAGGGCAGCGCAGATTGCAGCCGAAGCTGCCCACGGACAGGATCAGGCTGCCGGGGAAGAACCGCTTGAGTGGTTTTTTCTCGATAGGGTCCAATCCCAGGGAGGTGATCCGGCCATAGTTGTACGCTTCCACGCGGCCATCTCTGGTCATCCGACCGCCACAGAAGCCAAGCTGCCCTTCGGAGATATTGCAGTGTCGGAAAC
>JAFYTB010000289.1 GCA_017559045.1 Eggerthellaceae bacterium
CACCGTAGATGATACCCAGACTGCTGCTCTTGGTGCCTACCGCACCGCAGCCGCTGAGCGAGAGTATGAAGATGAAAACGAGGGGCAAAGCTGCCAGCCGCTTTGTCATAGTGCTGCTCCTTTTGGTTGTGTTGACGATAGGCGACTTGCCCGACTGAAGATAATGGTGGCTATCGCATTGCCTCTGCGCGTGCGAAGGAGGGCGCGGCTATTCTGGCTGCAGCATTTATTTCAAGCTTAGATATATCGTCCTCGAATAACGCGTCGCCATAACTCCTTGTTTTTGTACTCGAAATCTTTGCTTCTAAGCCTTAGCTGCTTAGAAAGCTTTTTGGCAACGGCCTTTGCAACGACTCGGACGTCGTCGGTTGTCTCCAGTCGGTTGTTTGTGATTACGAATACGGAGTACCCTGCTAGCAAAGAGGCGTCTCGGCGTAGCGAATCGCGAGATCTCAGATCGTGCTCCGAGTGGCATTTGCCGTCGTATTCGACGATGAGTTTTTCTTTGGGCCAGACGAGGTCAAATGCGTTACGTTCGCTCCAATAGGGTTTGGCGTCTTTGCCAAGATCGATGCGTTTATTGAGCAGGGGTTTCGGCAATCCGTATCCTCCCATCTTGACGGGCAGGGAAAGCATCATTGCAAGGCCGGTTTCGCGGGGGGAGGCGGAGCCCGGCTCGATGAAAGCAAGTGCTTTTTGTGCCTTTGCGCTGCCTCGCTGACCCTGTGTGGAGCGAATGACTGCAGAGAGAGATTCCTTGGAGCATAAGGGCGGTCGTTGGAGGATGCCGCCATCAAGATCAGGGCGAATGGCATAGCAGCCAGTCAGCTCATATCCGAGCAAAACAAGAGATATGAGATCAAGGTTATCCGCTTGTCTCAGGAAGTGATATTCGGGCGAGGTGATGAATATTCCTGGGCGTAGTTCAAGGAAGGCCTTGCTCGGTGGATTTGTTGACACCGAATGGGTGATGACTCGGTGATTAGTTCGACTGCGTTTTGCGCGGTCAACCAAGAGGTGAACGACATCGTTTTCTGAGATGCCTAAGTATTTGAGGCTTCTCGTTTCAAGCAAGGTGAGGTCAGTGTCGAACTGCTTTAGGTTGCTTGTTGCGACAAGCTGATTTGACGCGAACGCTCTTGGATCCGTCGGTCCTGAGTTTGGCGTGTGGCCAAAAATCGGTTGACCTTCAATTCGGTTGTCGAAGTTTCGCCAAACAAGATGGGCTGTATCATCGGAGAGGCAGATTCGCATGGCGGCTCCTGGGGTGCGTACTGGACCGAGGTATGTGTGCTGCTGGGGGTCAGTTCGGCGATGCGGGCTGCCATTCTAGCATGCTGTTTGAGCAAAAATTTCGTTCAAAATTCAAGGTTAGACCCTGCAAAGGTTCCTTGCTGAATCTGACGTTTGTCGGCATTACGGTCGGGGAGCGTGCGGCAAATTGAAACGAAATCCTCCGTCCAGAACCCAGGGTTAGCGGGCAAGGGCATGAGGTCGACGAGGGCATGAGGACGGCAAGGGCATGAGGTCGACGAGGGCACGGAGCCAACGGGGGCACGGAGCTAACGGGTGCACGGAGTTGGTGGGGGTATGGAGCGTCGAGGGCATGAGAGGTGGCGTTAAGGGCGCGAAGGCGTCGATAGGGTGAAGTGACGATGGAAAAGTCCCGGCATTGGGGCTTTTGCTTGAAGCCTTGCCTTTAGGAAGTGAGCACGCCGGCCCAGTTGGTGACGTAGCGCTGCGTGATCTGGAAGAGGCGCGTGCCGGTGCTCGGCATGATGATGTTGTGGTAGATCATCTTGACGCAGGGTGCGACGATGCCCAGGTTAACCAGCAGCGATACTGCGGCAGACAGGGGCATGGTTGCCGCGAGGTGCTCGAGAAAATCCGCAGGTCCGCTGAGGAGCATAGTGACCACGCATCCCATGATGGGCGCCATGATTGCAATGTTGAACACGGCAATGGCGGCAGTGTATGCGAAGCCCGTAAGATGCGAGGGGATGAGCTTTTCGATGAGGTTGTCGACTAGCTGATTCACGAACAGCAGGCGAACGCCCAGGGAGATGCACAGAACAACGGGGTACATCCAATGAGAAGCGAGGAGGAACTCGGGACCATCGCGGAGGACGCCATTGAAGCTGACCATAATGGTGGTCATGCCGATAGCCATCATGAGCTGGAATAGGCTCTTTCCAAACGGATCGTGAGGAACGGGTGCGGTGCCGGTGAGGCATTCTTGGAACGTGTAATCGTGACGTGGCATATGTGGGGTGTGTTTGGCGATCTGATCAATAAGATGCATAGGTCAGCCACCCTCCTCTCTGGGTATTGGAAACAAGATTTACGAAGTCTAAGCCTTGCGGTGGAGCTGTGGGCGACGAGGGCGCTTTTACCGCCAAGGCTTCACGTTTGATTCACGTTGCGTTCAATTTCGATTCACGAGTTCTTCACTTCCTTGCTGGCGCGATGGCAGGCAGCGGGGTCAGCGGCGGATCGGCGTGGCGACGAATTGTCGCTTTAACGGTTGGCGCGGAGCGGCTGCGCGGGGGAGGCTTAGCGCGGCGGCTAGAGCGGCTTGGCGAAGACCGAGGCGGTTGGCGCGGAACAGCCGCGTAGAAGAGTTGTCTCCTTGCCTGAACAGTGCCGCTGGTCTGGGGATTCAGCGAATTGGCACTTGTTTGACGCAGCGCGCACATTGGCCTTGCTACTATGGGCGAACTATTCGAAGACGACTTGATTTTCACAGCGTGAAAGGAATGCGTTATGGCGCTTCCCGCATCTGATTTGACGAAAAAAGCCGACGGACGCACCACCATGGAGCTGGGTGCGGTGCTTCCGCGCACGGCTGAAGTAAAGGACGGTCATCTGTTCATCGGCGGCGTCGACATGGTTGAGCTTGCCCAGACGCAGGGCACTGCTCTGTATGTTTACGATGAGGAAGATCTCCTCAACCGCATGCGCACCTACCGCGACAGCTTCCATGCTCTTTACGAGAACTCCGATGTTGTGTATGCATCGAAGGCTTTCCTGAATAAGGAAGTTGCGCGCATGGCCTGTCGCGAAGGTCTGTGCCTCGATGTTTCCGGTGGCGGAGAGTTTGCATGCTCCCAGATGGTTGATTTCCCTGCTGGCCGCGTGTTTATGCATGGCAACAACAAGACGCCTGCTGAGCTGCGCGAGGCCATTTCTGCTGGCATTGGCCGCATCATTATCGACAGTCGTATTGAGCTGGGCCGCATCTCTCAGATCGCGGGCGAGCTGGGTGTTACGCAGGATATTTACATGCGCATCACGCCTGGTGTTGAGGCTGATACCCATGAGTACATTCGCACGGGTTGCGAGGACTCCAAGTTCGGTTTCACCATGAATGACGACTTCGCATTCCGCTGCGTGGCCGACGTCCTGGCTGCTCCGAATGTGCGTCTGGCTGGTCTGCATTGCCATATCGGCTCGCAGATCTTTGCGCTGCATTCTTTCCGCGAGGCAGCTGCCGTCATGGTGAAGCTCCTTGCGCGTATCGAGCGCGAGTACGGCTATCGCATTGAAGAGCTCGATCTCGGTGGCGGCCTCGGCGTTGCCTATACGGCCGATGATCAGCCGTCCACTATTGCGGACTTTGCAGAGATGACGACAAGCGCCGTGAAGGCTTGCTGTGCAGAAGAGGGCATCGAGCTTCCCCGTTTGCTGGTTGAGCCGGGCCGCAGCTTGGTCGCCAATGCTGGCGTCACCCTGTACACCGTTGGCATTCTGAAGACGCTTCCCGGTATTAGAAAGTATGTGGCTATTGACGGCGGCATGTCGGATAACGTTCGTACGGCTCTTTACCACGCTGTCTACGAGCCGACTATTGCCAACAAGGCGGATCAGCCGCGAACTGAGATCGTGACGTTGGCGGGCAAGCATTGCGAGAGCGGAGACGCTGTCGTCGTGGATATGCCGCTTCAGCATCCCGACCTCGGCGACATCGTGTGCGTGTTTGGCACGGGCGCTTATTGCTATGCGATGGCAAGCAATTACAACGGCCAACCGCGTCCGGCTGTGATTTTCGTGCGCGATGGTCAGGCTCGTGTGGTCACGCGCCGAGAGACCTATGCGGATGTATTCTCTCGCGATATATAATAGAAAGACTTTGACGAACCCTATTCGTTCATAAGGAGGAGCGAAGATGGCGGTAAGAATCGGCCTGGTGGGAATGGGCACCGTTGGAGGTGGCTGCGTTCGCGTCATCCAGGCGCATAAGGAAGATATCAAGCGTAACTACGGGGTTGATCTGGAGCTTGCACGTGTTTGCTCTCTGAGCTCCGATGAGGCGATCGCCCTTGGCGTTGAGGATCTTTACACCAACGACTACAACGAGATCGTGAACGATCCCGATATCGACGTGGTCATCGAGCTCATTGGCGGTACCACCATCGCTCGCAGCATCGTCATGAAGTCGCTTCAGGCTGGCAAGTCCGTTGTGACCGCTAACAAGGCTCTCTTGGCTGCATGTGGCGAAGAGCTTTCCGCTGCCGCTATGGAGGCTGGCGTTGAGATCGCTTTCGAGGCCAGCGTTGGCGGTGGCATCCCCGTCATCGGCCCCATGAAGCACTCGCTGCTTGCTAACGAGATCACCTCTATTATGGGTATCGTCAATGGCACCACCAACTACATGCTTACGCGCATGGCAGAAGAGGGCATTGCCTACGACGAGGTTCTGCGTCAGGCTCAGGCACTCGGCTACGCCGAGGCCAATCCGTCGGCTGACGTTGACGGCCATGACGCTGCGGCAAAGATCTCCATCCTTGCTTCTATCGCGTTCAATTCTCGCGTCTCTCAGGGCGATGTCTATACGCGCGGCATCAGCAATATCTCCCCGCTCGACCTTGAGGCTGCTGCCAACATGGGCTACGTGGTGAAGCTGCTCGCCATCGCTCATCGCACTTCCGAGGGCATCGACGTTCGCGTGCATCCCACTATGATCCCCGTCGATCATCAGCTGGCCAAGGTCAATGGCGTCCTGAATGCTATCTACGTCATCGGCGACTTCGTCGGCGAGACCATGTACTTCGGTTCTGGTGCTGGATCTCATCCCACGGCTAGTGCAGTTATGGGCGATGTCATTGAGGTTGCTCGCCACATTCAGCAGGGCGTCAAGCCTGTTCCGGGCGTTGACCCCATCATGGGCTGCCTCGAGGACAAGAAGCTGCCCATCCAGCCTGTGGAAGACCTCTCCATGAAGTATTACATCCGCTTCCCTGTGGCTGACCGCCCTGGTGTTCTTGCCGCTATGGCTGGCATCTTCGCAAAGCACAACGTGAGCGTTCACTCCGTTCTGCAGCGCGGTCAGAAGGAAGACGGCACGGTGAATATCGTCTACATCACGCATGTTGCCAAGGAAAGCGCCATCAACGCTGTTCTTGAAGAGATCGCCAGCTTGGACGACGTCCTTCATGGCGAGCCGTCGCTTATCCGCGTCGAAGAGTAATTCGATCCGCCGCCTTAACGGGCGGCGGTTTTCTTTTGGTACTTATGTCTACTTATTCCCACATTGGTGTGA
>JAFYTB010000290.1 GCA_017559045.1 Eggerthellaceae bacterium
GAGGGAATAGCTCTGCCCCTTGGCGGCGCATTGCGGCTCGATGATCTCTCCGAGCGATCGAAGCATGCTCATCAGGTTGAACGGTGCGTCGATGATGGTACGTTTGCCGCTTTCGATCTTGGCGATGTCGAGCACTTCGCTGATCAGATCGAGCAGATGCTTCGAGGCGTTTTCGATGTGATGAAGGTTGTCTTCGAGCTTGGTGGGGTTGTCTATGTTTCCTCGTGCGATGCGAACCATGCCGGTAATGACGTTCATAGGAGTGCGTATCTCGTGGCTCATGCGGGAGAGGAACTCGGATTTAGCCCTGTTCGCCGCTTCGGCTGCCTCCATTGCGGCCTTCATCGAGTCCTGCAGCGAGCGCTCTTCGGTTATGTCGCGCATGATGACGAGGAGCTGATTAAGTCCTTCGTAGAACAGCGGGCGCACGGTGTATTCGACATGTCGCGTGGTGATGTCGTTGACGGATAGGGAGAACTTTCCTCTGATCAGGCTATCTACTTGATCAAAACGCAACGCCTCGAGCAGTTCGAGTCCTTCCTCCGACATGCCGAGCGCGAATGCTTTTTGCGGATGGTGCATCAAAACCTCGAGGTTTTCGCCGAGGATGTCGATGTCTTTGGCCACGATGGGGGTGAGTTTGCCATTGGCGGGTGCGTAGAGGCTGACCGCCATATCCAGACTGTCGGAAAGGGCGTCGTAAAGTTGGCGACGTGTTTCTAGGTGCCGCTCGCGTGCGTGCCTGCGATATGCGATGAGGCCGACGATAGCTGCAAGTGCCATGCATGCCGCGCCGATAAGCAGAACAACGGTGATGATGGCGCGAACCAGGTTTGCTTCGGCGCGTACCGAGCTCACCGGTATGACGCTTGCAACGCTCCAGGTGGAGTTGCCCGTTGGGGCGACGCAAAGGTACGACTCTACGTCGTTGATTTTGCCCACTACGATGGCGCTTTGACCTGCGGCGGAGTTGGTGCGTAGGCTCGAGGTTGCCTCTTCAACCTTTTCGGCGGCTTCGGAATGGGCGATTGACCCTGCGTGCTTCCAGATCAGGGCACGTTCGATGTAGGCGTACATCGAACGACCCGGGGCTGCCATGCGATCGTTTTCGGCGGTTGTTGCGACTATCCATCCGGTGTCTTCGTCGAAGATGAAGAGCTGGCATTCCTCGTTTTCGCCGTACGTGCCGTCTTCGGGAAGAAGCAAGGCGAGTGGGACTTGGGCGTAAAGGGCGCCGATTTGCTTGCCTTCGATGAAGAGGGGGATTTGGGCCAGGTAGACGTATTCGCCATCGGGGCTGACGTATGCCGAAGAGTAGTCTGCCTTTCCTTTGGAGAGAGCTACTTCCTTGCGCGTGATGTCCGCGGCGTTGAACGGGTTTCCGTTGGCATCGATGCCGATCCCGTCTTCTCGTGCGAACCCAACCTTGCTGAAACCGTAATTTTCCTGAAGATTCATGAGGGCTTGGAGCAGCTGATCGGGGTCGTCTGTCTCGACGGTGAAGGATGCGAGGGCGTTTTGCACGTAGTGAGCGCGTTCTCCTGCGAAGGAGGCTGCCTGTTCGGTATAGGCGAGGAACTGGCGTTCGCCGCTCTCCTCGAGGCTGTTGCTTACGTATCCAGCCAGTGCGATGAGGCCAATCGAGAAAGCTATGAGGGCGGTAACGACAATAATGACATGACGCTTGTTGAAGCTGCTTTCCTCGGTCATCGCGATTCCCCCTCTGATACGCATCCGGAGCAGGTGGAATTCTTCGCGAAAGTCATTCCCGCTTGCGAGTTGCATAGTATACTTTCACCTGCATCAATCAGCTTAGGGTACGATGTGGCGTTGATTCGCCGTGTCATTCAAGCGTTACGGTGCTGTTATCTTGTTACTTCGCGAAGGCGGTTTTGCTTATGGACATTATGGAAATCTACAACTTCCTGTTTAACACCATGCCTGGCATTGGCTGCCTCATTGGCGCAGGCTTTGTGGTCAGCTTCATCGCGGCAATCATTCTTGAGCGCAAGACCCGCAAGACCTTTGTCCATCGTGAGAAGGGTCCTGATGACTGGTCGCTGTTCGACGATGACGACGAGGACGAAGAGGAAGCCGGCAAGTAGTCGGCAATCCTTCTGAGATTGACTTCGATGCGCTCCGGAGATCCCGGGGCGCGTTTCGTTTATGGGGCTTTTCTTCAGCTTGCCGCCACATCGCTTTGCGATGAATTGGCGTATGTAACGTGGTGCTAACATGGGGGATGTAGCATGACGGCCTCAGCTTATCCGTGGCTTTCGCTCGAGAAGCCCAACCCTAAGGAGATCCATTTATGACCCAAATCGAGACTGCATCCAATTCCGTTCTCTATCAGCGCAATGGCGCCTACATTCCTCGTGTGGCAGCCGTGCATGATCTTTGCGGCTATGGAAAGTGCTCCTTGGGCGTGGCTATTCCGGTTCTCTCATCTGCTGGTTGCGATGTGTGCCCTGTGCCGACGGGCCTGTTCTCTTCGCATACGGGTTTCCCCGGTTGGTACATGCATGACACCACGGATATTCTGGCCGATTATCTGAACGCATGGCAGGGTATTGGCATTGAGATCGATGCCGTATATTCCGGCTTCCTCGGCGCCCCCGAGCAGGTTGACGTTATTCGCGGGCTGTACGAGTCCTATCCGCAGGCACTGCGCGTGGTTGATCCCGTCATGGCTGATCACGGCAAGGTGTACCCCACGTACACTCCTGAGCTTTGCCAGGCTATGGCCGATTTGGCATGTGAGGCCGATATCCTCACGCCCAACCTGACCGAGGCTGCCATCATTCTTGGCGAGGAATGGCGGGGGACCGATATCTCCGACGACGAGGCGAAGCGCATCGTGCGTGCTCTGGCAGCTAGGGGCGCCAAGCACGTGGTGCTGAAGGGCATTCGTCGTCAGGGCGAGGATGTCGTTCGCAACTTCGTGGGTGGCGCCGAAGGCGAGATCGTCGAGGTCTGCAATGATTATCTGCCCTACATGCTGCATGGCACGGGCGACGTGTACGCCTCCTGCCTGTTGGCTGCCGTGATGACGGGTCGCACCCTGGCCGAGGCAGCCGCCTTTGCGGGTGAGTTCGTGCACGACGCCATGATCGTCTCTGCCGAGCAGCCCCACTTCCAGGATCGTGGCGTAAGCTTCGAGCCCCTGCTTGGCAAGGTGAGCGCACTGCTTTTCTAAGCGACGATCAGGATGGGCTTTCGTTCCGTAAAGCTTTTGTGACGTGGTCATTCTGCTGAATGCTTAGTTTTTGAAGCGTCTTGGTGCGCTATACTGTGAATTTGCGCTTTGCGCACTGATTACACCGAAAAGAGGAATCGCCAGGGCTGTGGCAGTCGCTGGCAGATCCTTGTGGAATAGGTCGGGTTTGCCCGACCGCGAAAAAGGAGCCATCAATGTTAGATATCAAGTTCGTTCGCGAAAACCAGGAGCTCGTCGCCGAGGCTATGGCCAATCGCAACGCATCATGGGATTCTGCGCGTTTTGCCGAGCTTGATGAGGCTCGTCGTGAGGCTATTCAGGCTGAGGAGACTCTGCTGGCTGAGCGCAATACGCTTTCCAAGCAGGTGGGTGAGCTCATGAAGGCTGGCAAGCGTGAGGAGGCCGAAGAGGTCAAGGCTCGCGTTGCTGCTATCAAGGATGAGCTTGAGACCCTTTCTGCACGTCGCGCAGAGGTCGACGCCGTGCTGACCGATATGCTCATGCGCGTCCCCAACCTGCCCTCCGAGACCACCCCGGTTGGCAAGGACGAGGATGACAACCCCGAGATCCGTCGCTGGGGTACCCCGCGCGATTTCGCTGCTGAGGGCTTCGAGCCGAAGGCTCACTGGGATCTCGGTCCCGAGCTGGGCATCATGGACTTCGAGCGTGGCGTGAAGCTTGCCAAGAGCCGCTTCTATCTGCTCGGCGGTCTGGGTGCTCGTCTTGAGCGCGCCCTCATCAACTTCATGGCCGACACCCACGCAAGCCGTGGCTACAAGGAGTGGTGGTGCCCCGCACTCGCCAGCGCAGAGACGCTGACGGGTACGGCTCAGCTGCCGAAGTTCGAAGAGGATCTCTTCAAGACCACCGATGGTCTGTACCTCATCCCCACGGCCGAGGTTCAGCTCACCAACATTCACGCAGGCGAGGTGCTCGATGCTTCCAAGCTCCCCCTCAAGTACTGCGCATTCACTCCCTGCTTCCGTTCCGAGGCTGGCGCTGCTGGTCGTGACACGCGTGGCATCATTCGCGTGCACCAGTTCAGCAAGGTCGAGATGGTGAAGTACGCCAAGCCCGAGGAGTCTTTCGACGATCTCGAGGCTATGGTTGCCGACGCCGAGCACATCCTGCAGAAGCTCGAGCTTCCGTATCGCGTGATCGCACTGTGCACCGGCGACATGGGCTTCTCCGCTGCAAAGACCTATGACCTCGAGGTTTGGCTGCCTTGCTACAGCGATTACAAGGAGATCTCCTCCTGCTCTTGCTGCACCGACTTCCAGGCTCGTCGTGCCAACATCAAGTACCGCGACCCCGAGAACTTCAAGGGCACTCGCTTCGTGCACACCCTCAACGGCAGCGGTCTGGCAGTTGGCCGCACCATGGCTGCCGTTATCGAGAACTATCAGCAGCCCGACGGAACCATCCGCGTTCCCGACGTGCTGGTGCCCTACATGGGCGGCGTGACCGTCATCGCCCCCGAGGAGTTCTAAGCTTTTGGCACCTACGCGGCGAAAACCAACTAAGCGTAAAATCAAGGAAGAGAGCATCGGCGCACCCGCCGGTGCTCTTTCCGTAGATGAGCTGCGCGAAAATGAGGCCGAGTCTGCTGCCAGCTTCGTGGCAGGAACCTCGGGTGCTCGTGATTTCGCGTCTAATGGCTTTGCTGAGAAAGCGGCTCGTCCTCGGGTAATTCGCGAAGAGGCTCCTGGTGACGAGGGTTTTGATGGCGAGGATCTCGGTGACGAAGACCGCGCGGAATCCCCTCGCAAGCCCCGTCGTCTTACCAGATTTCACATTGTGCTTATCGTCATCCTGGCTGTGCTTATCGCCATCGAGGGTGGTTTCTGCCTTCTTCGTTGGACCCCCGATGACGCCGCCGATATGCAGGGCACGTGGTATGTGAACGAGAGCGATAAGACCATCTCCATCACCGATGAGGTCATCGTGCTCGCCGAGGATGTCGCGTACGGCTACGAAATCGACGAAGCTGCCAAGACCATCACTTATGAGTTTGGAATCATGGAGGGCTGCGGACGATATCGCTTCTCGCTGGATCGAACCCAGCTTGCCATCGTTGATGGTGAGTTCACCTTCTGGGAGACCCTGACCTCTGATATTTCCTGGACGTTTGAGGCTTTGCTGGCTCAACTATTTGGCGATCCCTTGGCTCCTGGCAAGGGAGAGATGGTTGCCTTGCTGACGCGTGCTCCGTTCGAGGAAGGTGCGCCGTTGCCTAGCGATCCCGCTGGTGAAGGCGATGCGCCTGTGGAGGGAAGCCCCGAGGGCGAAGGCGGATCTGGCGCAGGTGAGCTCCAGGAAGGCGCTTCTGCAGGTCAGGAAGGCGAGTCGCAGCAGGGCGGTTCTCAGCAGGGCGAAACTTCCGGGGAAGGAAGCGGATCTGCTCAGGAGGGCTCTTCTCGCAACGACAAGCTGACGGTGGTTGACAAGCTGGTTGTGTCCGATAAGCCGATGGGCGCATAGGCGAGCGCATGGCCAAGCCCGTTGTCGCTGAACGCATCTCCGTTAAGAAGGATCGCATTTCGATTCTCGTCAGGATGTCCGAAGGCTTTCCGCGCTATGTTTCGAGCGCATTGGCCCAAGCGGCTTCGCAGGCGTTTCCCGGGTTAGTCGACCATGCGTGCGTCAATGATGTTGGACCGCGATTTGGCGACGTTTTGGTGGGAACATCAGTGCCCCACCTGCTCGAGCACCTC
>JAFYTB010000291.1 GCA_017559045.1 Eggerthellaceae bacterium
ACGATTATTGAAGATCCGTGCCGCAGGCCGAGACGAAGCCAATTCGATGAACTGCTGTTTTACTGTGTGCGATAGGGGTTTCATGATGCGCTTGATGCAGAATCGTCGGTAAATCGGAAAAAGTGTCACGGGAATGATGAAATTGCCGATCGTTACTCCCACTCTATGATAACGGCTTTTCTCAGGCGTGAATCCTCGTTGCATTTCATGTCGTCTTGTGACGCTCGTGGCCTCCCGTTTATGGGGAGTATTCGCGAAACGCCCTGTTCGTTGGAACTCACTTATGGGGAATATTCTGACCGACTAGGGGGATATTGCCCTTGACCTGCGGTTTTGCCGATTCTTGCCAGAGAGGTGAGTTCCAAGCGACTATTGGCTGCTTCTCGGCGATATAGGGAATATTGATTATCGATACGGGGGATATCGCGCTTTACCAGCGAAAACGCGCATTCCCCCTAGCGGGTGAGTTCCAAGATGGTTATTCGCACCAGCCCTTTTGAATGCCTGTCAGCTTTGAATCGGATCTTCTTTCTTGAATCCTGCGAGCGTGGAAATCATGGCCTGCCCAAGCGGGCGGGTCATGGTCTGAGCTATAAAGGTTGTGTCGGGTTGGACGAGCGGATCGCCCATGGCAGCAACGATTCCGCCGAATATGATGTCGGCGTCGATGCGCTGCGCCACAGAGAGGTTCTCCGCGTGAACACCGGCGGCTGCGAGCCAGGCATCCGCCAGCTTCTCGCGGACGAGCGCGGTGAGGAGCGCCGAGCCGCTGCGGGCGAAGAGGACCGCGCGTCGTAGCGCCTCGGGGTCGGGCATCACATTCCCCGCGGCCTCCGCCAAGGCGCCCTGCGAGGCCGCTGCCACCAGCATCGGCGGCACCTCCGCCAACGTGATGTCATCGAACAGGTTGGCCGCCATGTCCTCGAGGCTATCGAAGTGCCGATAGAAGGTGTTGTGATTCACCCCTGCCGCAGCCGCCACGCCCCGTGCGGTCATTTGCTCGAAGGGTATCTCCTCGAGCTGCGCCCAGAACGCCTCGGCGAGGCGGTCACGGGCGGTGGCGTCGCCCTGTTCGTATCTCGGCCTTCCCATGTGCGCCCCCCTTAGTAGACGGATTCGCGAAGCTGTCTCTTTATCTATACATAACGTCTACTTATGATGGTAGCAGACAAGTAGACATCGTGTCCATATAGGAAGAGGCGGATCATGGGATTCTCCGAAGTAGCATACCTGGCGTGGCCGTGGATCGGGCTAGGCGGGGCAGTCGTGCTCTTCATACTGCTGTTCGCGACAGACTGGCTGCGGGGGCGCTCCGACGTGGGACGCTGGCGCGACCCGGCGTGGCTCGCGTGGCTTCCAGTGCCGGTGTATTTGTGCCACGTGTTCGAGGAGTACGGCATGCACGTGACGGACGGGCAGTTCGACCTGGTGCGGAGTTTCGTCGACACCGGCATAGGCACGCGGTTCGGCGGCCTGCCTGACACCATCTTCCCCGAGATCAACATCGCCATCATATTCGTGGCGTTCCCGATAGCAGCGTGGCTGGGCCGCAAGAACCCGGTCATCGGCCTCATGAGTTACGGCTTCATGCTGGTGAACGGGCTCACGCACATCGCGGGCACCGTGGCTCTGGGCGGAGGGCTCGTCCAGCCGGGCAACGTGACGGGGCTGTTCTGCTTCATCCCGCTGTTCGTGTGGTTCGTCTATGCGAGCGTCAAGGGTTCGTTCATGGACGGCAAGGGGCTCATATGCGCCATCAGCGCGGGCGTCGTGCAGCACCTGGGCGTGTTCTCGGTCTACGCCGTGAACCTCGCTGCCGGCAACGTGGCCGCGATGGTCTGGACGCCGTTCATGGCCTTCCTAGGTATTGCGGTTGCCTGGCTGCTGTGTAAGGTGGCGAAGCCGAAGATCTGTATGGCATAGCGCTTTTCGAGAAGGCATTTCGGACAAGCACCATCGGCGGCGCCACGCACCAGTTCCGCGACGCGGACGAAGGCATGCGCGGTGTTCTGAGCATCGACTTCCCGCTGCTGACGCCGGGTGCGGTGTTGAGCGGGCACAAGCTGCACCTGGCCATCGAATTCTCGAATTGGATAGAGGCGCCGTCCGCAAGCCTGGGGTAGGCTGAGCTTTCTCGCATCATCGCCTTCGCGCCAATTCGGCGACCGCCGGCAGGTTCAGTTTCGTTGCGATGCCGGCCACGATGTCGACGTACTCCTCGGGCGTCTCCCGCATGCCGCCGCGCACCCACTCGTTGAAGAACCCCCCGATGGCGCCCTCCATGAGCGCGAGCGCGTAGCGCTGCTCGGGCGTGGGCTCTCCGATGTGCCCGAGCAGCGCAGCCCGAACCTTTGCGGCGTACTTCGAGAAGAAGAGCGGGTCGCACGACCCATCCATGAGGAGCATGATGCGATTGCGGTTGGCGTACGCGTACTCGGCACCCGCCACCATGGGCGCGGCCAGCGGGAGCTTGCCAGCCGAGGATGCGGCGGCCAGCAGGGCATCCGACCCGCCCATCATGCCCCGGTGGATGCGGTCCTCGACCTGACCGAGCAGGTCGTACTTGTCCTGCGCGTGCAGGTAGAACGTCCCGCGGTTGATGCTGGCCAACCCGGAGAGCTTGCGTACGGTGACCTTCTGGAACCCCTCCTGCGCGAGCAGCTCCCAGAAGGCGTCCTCGATGCGCTCCTGGGTGGCGAGGAATCGGGCGTCGTTCTTGTTCAGCGCGGCTCCTGCCACGGTTTCCCTCCCTAATCGACACTTCTCGGAAACTGCTCATTGAAACGCATGCGCGTTTCCAAGATACTGAACACATGTTGAGTATACCATCGGGCGAAGGGAGGGCGCAATGGCGTTCGCGGACAGGTTCCTGGTGAGGAACAGCCTCTACGTCACGTCGGCCATCGCGGTTTGCATCGTTGTGTACATGGCCTTCAACTGGGAGGCCATGCCGGTCACGCAGAGGATCATCGGCCTCTACTACGTGCTGAT
>JAFYTB010000292.1 GCA_017559045.1 Eggerthellaceae bacterium
CCTGGTCGCCGCGATCCTGCTTGTCGCGGGAGTCGGGTTCGTCCTGCTGATCCTGGTCGCGGGTGCCGTAGAGCGCCTCCAACGCCATCTGTTGGGCGTAGAGGACGTCCTGCTCGTTGACCTCTTTGTAGTGGAGCGTGTACTGGTCCTCGTGTTCGGTGATGGCGAAGTCGAGCTCCAGACGTTTCAACTCCTGGCGCAGCGCCTCCATGGCAACCTCGTCGCCTATCTCGACCGTCACGATGCGCGCGCCTACTTGCTCGTGGAGGCGCAGGTCCTTCAGGCTCTGCTCGCCGTGCTCCAGGTCGGGGCCTTTCTGCCCCTGCATCATCTTCCTGCGCCACGAGAAGAACAGGCTCGTCTTAACGATGTCCATGATTCCGCCGACAACGGACTTGGCCACTCCCGTGACCGCTGACCAACCTCGTTGAATCAAATCGAGCAGCAATGTGATGACGCCAACGCCCGGATCTTCGCCTGCCATGGTGACCTCCTTAGAATGGTTGATTCGAAGATGTTTATTGGCGTGGCAAGCCCTGAGATGCCATTGCGTGGGGTTTTGTTTTCAGCCTGTTGCTGATGTCCTTTGTCACCGAACTTGAAGAAAATCTACCGTGAAGAGAGGGCGCCTTTGTCGTGCTTCGAGCCTACGGTCGTCGGATTGCGAAAACTGCCTTCTTGTTAGGTTGGTAAAATAGCCCCTCATGTAAATTCGAGAGAGATCTGCTATTGGGGGTCAAGCGTGAATCCGAGAGGGGGCGAGATGCCGAAAGACGACATTATTAAGAGCTCAGACTCATCTGTTAGGCGTTCCGTTCCAGGGCGCGAGTTGATTGATGCGCGCGGTTCCATCGACTCCCGTACGTTTGACGAAGAGCATCGCATCTCCCCCGTCGCAAAGGATGATCGGGACAGGCATGCCGCTAGCGTCGACGTTATAAGTTCGCGTACTCACTGGCATTCGCGCTCGAGTCAGAGCGCCTGCACTGCTTTTGGCGATACGCGACGACTGCCGACGCGCGGCGCGAAGACGGCACCAAAGCAGCAAAGCGGCGTCGGTTTCACGCGTAGTGTTCTCAGTGGTCCCGCAGACTATACGCCTCCTAGTAAGCTTTCGTCCTCGAATGTGCCGGTAATCAAAATAGTGGCTGCAGCTGCCATAATCCTGCTGGTTATCGCTGCGATTGCTCTCGTGGTCCTCTAGCTCGTCTTCGCTGCGTCTCTCATTGCAGCTCCCTAACTCAACACGCGCGGTTATTGGGAGCCTACGGCTTGGTGACGGGCAATTCACGGTGCGTGGCGCTCGGATGCCCGTGCTTTTTCGCTTGATAAGCTGGTTTCGTTGTTTCGGCGCAAGGGCCTTGTGAGCCGCTCTTGTGCCGAATGGCTTCGAAACATTGATAGGAGCTTGTCATGGAAGGCAGCAAGAAGTACGGCGAGAGCCGTGTGCGGGCGGCGCCCGTGTGGTACGAGGAGTCAGCAGTGGACGGCGTGAAGGTACGTGCGTCCTATATGAATGCCGATGATGCCGAGGTTGCTGAGGAAGAGGCGGCGGCTTACGTTCGTCGCGGTCGCATGAAGTATCCCTGCGGCAGAGTTGACCGGATCTACTTAATTGTGGATGGCGACGAGGTGGAGATCAGCTATCGGCTTGAGCCGCTCGGCCTCGATCGAATTCCCCGCGAGGCTTCGGGTTTAGCTTTGCCGGAGTGCATCGATGATGATGGTTGATCGAAAGTAAAGAGCAGGATGAGCTACGCAAATAAGCATCCAAGTGTTTTCTCATTGGGGCCTAGGAAGAACTCATGAAGATTCTGATGAGAAAAAAGCCCAATCTTGCGATTGGGCCTCAGC
>JAFYTB010000293.1 GCA_017559045.1 Eggerthellaceae bacterium
ATTAGTGAGCAGCAGGCTACCGATGAATATCTCATCATGCCCACTGCCAACAGCCGTATGTTCCGCATTGAGGGGCCCGAGGGCGAGACCCATGACGCAGCATGACAGGCGCCGCGCCGCCATGAGCAACGCTTTCAAGTACCAGCAGTACAAGGCTGAGATCAACGCGTACATAGACTCGTGCATGGCGCTTACGGGGAAGCAACAGCTCGGCGGATCAGCCGTGACCTCGGGCCATCGCTCTGACCCGACAGCACGTGCGGCAATCAAGCTCGCTGAAATGCCTGAGCATCTGCGGACGAAAGCGCTATGGGTCCGTGCCGTGAACGACGCATGGCGTGAGTGCCGTGAGGATAGCAAGGAGATTGCTTACCTGTTCGAGCACAACTTCCGTTTGACCGGCGACATCCTCGGGCCCGAGCACAACACGGCTGTGAGGAACGACATCATCGACGAGCTGAACATCTCGGTGAGCACATTCTACGAGTGGCTGGAGAACGTGGCCGACATACTCGTGTACCACGCCACGAAACGAAAACTGTTGTAACAAAAAAAGCCGGGGCCAACCAGCCCCGGTCTTTTTTAGTTTTGGCTCACTTATTGTAAGCGCCGAGCTTTTCTTTCCAGGTGTTGTTCACAACCTTGTACGCGCTGTCCAGTGCTTTCTTGAGCATGGCCGCTTTGTCCTCGTCGCTCGCGTTCTTGTACGAGGCACTTGCCATCGTGTCCTTGAGCGCTGCGTATGCGGCTTGGCCGCGCTCCTGCGAGTACTCGGTGTACTGCTTGGCGTTCATGGTGTACTTCTGTTTGTTCACGGTGAAGTACTTGTTTCCGTCGCTGGGCAGGAAGTCGGTGACGCCGGTGCTCTCAACCACACGGATCAGCTCATTGTCCACGGCGTCGCGGTTCGTGACCTTTACGTTCGTGGGCAGGATGAACTTGTTGGCAAAGTCGAGCGCCCAGTCTCCGAAGCTGTCCTTTGTGTTCGTCTGTCCCCACACGTTCACGTCAGGCTGGAGCGTAGCCTCGAGGCCGGGGACCTTCTTGAGGAGGCTCCTGCCATAGTAGTCGAGGTTGCCACCGACCGGGCTCGTTGCGTCACTCTTTGTGGTCCGCTGAGTCGGGTCAAGGAACTGAGCAATCTTGCCGCCCAGTGTCGGGAGGTACTGGCTGCCGTAGTTCTGCGCGGCTGTCAGGAGTGTGGACCCAAGCGCACCGCCGATGCCATTCGCGTTGTAGTTCTTGAGCGCCGAATTGAGGCTGCTCATGAACGACATCTCCATGAACGGATTGAGCGTCCCGGCTATGGTGTCCGTGATGGTGCTCAAGTCGAGGCTGTCTCCGCCCTGCTCGATCATCTCGTTGAGGGCGACGCCCATGAAGAGCGGGATGGTCGCGGGGGCGATGGAGCTCATGTTGATGCTCTTATTGCCGAACTTCACAGCGTAGGTCTGGTCGCCGGTGTCCTCAAGGTAGGTCTCCAGCTTCTTGTCCTTTTCGCCGCCAGCACGGATCACGCCCATCTTAGCGAGCATTACGCCAAGGGCCATGAGCGCACTGCCGGTGAGGCCACTGCTCAATGTGTCGATGGCCTGCGCCGTCGAGACCTTGCCTTTCTTCACTCCGCTCGTGAGCTGTGCGATGCCTTTGATGATGCCCGCCGGGCTGTAATCGACGCCCCTCTTGGCGATGTTGATTGGGGTCTTCTTGAAGGGCATGACGCCCTCGACCAACAGCCTGCTCACAGCGTTCTCTTTCGAGAGCTTGTTGAGCATCGTGGCCAGCGAGCTCGCGTCGCGGAACGTCTGCTTCCACGCCTGCTGGCTCGCCCAGTCGATGGCCTCGTTCATCTGAGCCTTGCTCATCTCGTGGAACTGGCCTTTGGCGTCAACCTTACCGGCCTGCCCTTTCTCGTTGAGCGTGTACCCCTGCGCCACCATGTATTGCATGAGAGCGTTCTTGTACGCGGGCCTGATGAACGCGATGTCCTCGCCCTCGAGCGCATTGAAGTTGAACTGTGCAAGAGCGTTCAACCACTTCGTATCGAAGCTCCGCATGTTCTGTTTCACAAAGCTCTCAAAGCCGAGCTTGCTACCGCCGCTCAGGTTCCTCGCCTGCTCCTCGTAGGACTGTTGCACCCAGTTCTTCCAGGTGCTCTTGTCCTCGCTGGTCAGCCACGCATGAGCGCGGTCGCTCTCGCTTGCAAGGCCGAGCTTCTCTGCTGCACGCTGCACGCCGATGGCCGTGATGTCCTTGGCGGTGTTCAGACCCTTCATCAGGAGGTTGCCCGTGATGTTGCGGATGTGCGTGGTGGGGTTCGCCAGCATAGAGAAGTACCGCCAGGATTACAGCCGGTCGTCCCAGGTGAGCGGGAGCTGCCGGGCAATATCCTTGGCCACGGCTTCCTCAGCCGCCGCCATCTGGTCCACGGTCGTCGCCTTTGCAAGGTTGGCCATGAGATCCTGGTCAACGGTTATCTTCTGCATCTTGCCGCTCTTGATGCGGTCGGCGTACTTGACGTTCATCCGGTCGATGACCTTCTGCATATACCACGCACTGCCGACGCCCTTGAGCTCTTTGAGCACGTTGAATATCTGTGCGCTCTGTCCTGCTTCGGTTGCAGCGAGCTGGAGGTCAGCCGCGATGTCGAGCACGCTCGCGAAGTCGCCACGCGCCGAGGCGTCGCTCAGGAGCTGGATGCCGAGGGCGTTCGTCTTCACACCGAACTTGCCCTGCATCACCATGTCGTGAAACTCCTGCTGTGCCTGGAGCGGCTGACGTTCGGCTATGTACGCCCGTGCCTCTTCCATGCGTTCGGCCTGGCTCGTGGGCACATACGTGCCATAGTCCTGCTCGACGACCATCCGCATGACGTTCTGCGCCTGGTCGTCCGTGAGCTTGCCGCTCTCAACAAGGCTCCTGATCCACTGGCTTACACGGTTCGTGTCGTTCGTCTGCTTTGGCACCTGCACGTCCCGAGCCCGGGGCTCTCTCCCCTGCTCTATTGCGCCGTACTTGTTTACCATATCCTGCCACGAAAGGCCGGGAGTAGAGTAGCGAAGTTCGTTTCTCGCAAAGTCTCCGCGTTGGCTCAGCGGGATGATGTTGCCGTCGTCATCGTAAGTGATGGCATCAGCAGACTTGATGTAGTTAGGATTGAACGAGACGGCATCTGTCGTTGCCCGAGGGCCACCATCACGCACGTTGCGGATGATGCTTCCATCATAACCGGCTTCCTTGTCTCTCGTCGCAAGCTCGTCCGTGCTCGTTGTCTCCGCGTCAGGGAAGTCCTCTGGGCGTACAATTCGCCCGTTCTTGTCGTAGACTCCAACCTTTGCGAGGGTTGCGCCATCATCGCCCCACTCTGCATTTTCGATGAAGAAGTCGGACAGATCGGACTTCTTTCCGAACATGTCCTTGAACGACTGTTCGAGCTTGTACA
>JAFYTB010000028.1 GCA_017559045.1 Eggerthellaceae bacterium
AGCTTTATGTTGTGGTCCTGCGCCAACGGGTTCCCGCAGGAGATCCAGAGCATCTTGAGAGGAGGGTCGTCCAGCTCAAGCGCTCGGCGGGCGAAGTCGTTGGCGGGAACTTCTCTATGGATGGGTCCTTCGGAATCGGCGCTCGAAAAGCCATCGAACAGATGAAGAAAGGGATCTGTTCCCTTCCTGCTAAAATAAACCCCACCGCCGGGGATGCCGTAGCTGCCGCTCAAAGCGGTCAGAGCGCTGATGGCCTTGACCGACTCCCCCGCCCAGCGATAGCGCTGCATGCCGAAGCCGAGGAAGCTCGCGACGGGCTTGCGGCCTGCATAGACCTCGCTTATGTATTCCAACCCTTCGCAGGACACGCCGGTTCGCTCGCAGACTTCATCTATGGTTACGTCCTCGAGGCATTCCAAAAACTCAGCAAGCCCCGACGAGCTCCGAAAAGCGAGATCAACATCAATTTTGCCAGAGTCGATCAGGGATTTCGCCACACCAAGCGCCAGCCACCCGTCGGTGCCCGGATTGATCTGAACGAAAGCGTCCGCCTTCTCGGCGGTGAGGGTAAGCAGGGGATCGATCACGATGACAGGCGTCCCGCTTTTCACTCGGGCCTCATACAACAACCGCATCTGATTAATGTTAGTGACTGCGGGATTCGAGCCCCACAGCACAACGGCTCCCGCATCGGAAACGCGCTCGGGATCGGGATGGGGCAGATCGCCCTCGGTCCCCCAAAGCGCCCTGGAGCCCGTACCGGAGCAGATATCCCCCATTGGTCGAGTGTGACGCCCAAGGCCCTCGAACATCCCCCTAACAGCCTGGTGGAGAACCCCCTTGTTCCCCTCTCCCGTGTAGTACCCCATGCACAAGCCGGAGCCATATCGGTCGACGAGCGAAAACATTTTGTCGGAGATCTCGCTGTAAGCCTGGTCCCACGAAATCCGCCTCCACTCGCCGCTGCCGCGGCGGACTTGCTTCAGGGGATACTTCAGGCGGCTTTCATCAAGCGAGTATTGGATTAGCGAATAGCCTTTTGCGCACAGGCTTCCGCGTGTGTACCCATGCCTCGGGTCACCGAGCACCTGCATCAGCTTGCCGCCACTCACTCGAGACAGCATTGCGCACGATCCATAGCAATGACGCGGACAGACATTTCGAAAGAATGGCACTGGCAACGCCTTTCGACAACCCCAACGCAAAGAAGGCGAGCGCAGGAGGCGATCAGCCCTCGTTATCGAATCCGTGCAGGCGCCTTATCTTGAATGCCGCGACCAGATCCAATCGCGTGTCCATGTCAGCGAAGGAACGATCCAGCATGGATTCTATCTTTGCGAGCTTATATCGTAGCGTATTGCGATGCAGGAAGGTAGACGCGGACGTGGCATTCACGCTGAACTCGTTCTCGACAAAGCATTCGAGAATACCGATCAGGTCTTCCTTGTCGTCCTCGAGATCGAGCAGCGGCCCCAGGACGTAGCAAAAGTACTCGCGCAAGTCCTCAACATCGTGCTTGTACAGAATGCGATCGAGACCCATCTCCCCGAAAAAGGCGAGTCGCCTCCCCTGCAGCGAGCCTATCTCGAGCGCAACCTTCGCTTCCTGGTAGCTTCGGAACAGATCGTTTGGCTCACGATACACTTGCCCAACACCGCATTTGAGAAGATGGGCATCCGCTTCCCCGGAAACTGAGAGCAGACAGTCTTGGAGCAACCCCTCTATCGCAAGCCTCTGCTCCGTGCGCTTCGCGGCCGGAGCAGGGATAACTGCAACCAGCATATTCTGAAACACGGTGGTTGCGGGAGCAGCGCCGCACCCTGGCGCGAGCCTGCGGCTCAAGGCCTTATTGGCGGCATCGAGCAATCGATCCCCCGACGACAGGGGATCCGCCTCCGGACCAGCCAAGACGCACACGGCATGGGGCAGACGGAAATCCCAACCCCATAGCTCCCCCATAGAGACCACTTCTTCGCTTTTCTTTATGTTTCCGTATAGCAAGTCGTAGAAGAACGCGTCTTTCATCCTGCGCTTCTCGCGCCTGACCTCGGCTATTCTCTGCAAATGAGTGGTAAGCAGAGACAGGGCAACGCCAACGACTCCGCCAAACTCAGCCGGCTCGGGAGCGTCTTCGCCATAGACAACGAAGCAGTGGCCAAGCGTGCGGCCCTCGAAGCAGATCGACCACCCGAGAGCCTCCTTCTTGGAATGGGGGAACGAGAGGGTGCTCTGAAAGCAACCATCGTCCAAGGGCGGCATCGTCTTTCCGACAGAAAAGGATCCAGCATCGGCGTCAACGAGGGTTGATGACACAACCTCGCCATCATGCGCCGAAACAATCACCGAATAGCCTAGAGCATCGGAGAGCGCGAGGGTGAGGGCATCGATGCCATGCTCTGAAGCCCTCAAGAGCCTGATCAAATTGTCGTTCTCGTATTCCATGGGCAAACGATCGCTCATTTTCAGCCTACCAGGTTATCGCTGATCGCCTTCTTGAAGAGCCCGCAGGAGCTCCTCGAGAGCAGCCGCGTCGTTCTCGAGGAACCGCACAGCCACCTCGGCCATCTGGGGATAGAACAAGTGGGTTTTTGAATCCTGGATCGAAGCTGCGAAATCGGCAACCCACACGAGAGGATACTCTCTCAGGAAGGTGAGCTGGTCAAGAAGCAGTCGCTCGACCGAGCCGTAATCAGCCGCATCAAGAAGCTCGAGCGAGCGATCGGCGAGATGAGCCATGAAGTCGAGCTCTATCGCAAGATGATCGTCCGCCTCATGCGGATAGTTCGACGGCAGGAAGTGATGCTTCAGATACGCCTTGCGGACCTTCAGCGTACAGGCTTGAAACAGCGTTCGCTCTTCTGTGACATACACGGACTCCCAGGGAGGAGCGGGAAGCTGCAGGGGGCCTATGAAAAGACGCGTGTACTCGTCGTTCAAGCTGCCCAAAAGATCATCGGGGGCATCCGCAAGATCTTTGGCCACCTTGGATACAACCCCATTGAATGTCTCGAGGGCTTCGTCGTCCTCTTCGAAATACAGCCCGAAGACCTCAAGTGTGCTGCGATCCGCCAGAGCTTCGAGCATCGCTCCGTCGGGATCTCCGCCGAATATACGCTGGAACAGCTGGTAGAGATGCCGTCTGGCAATCAGAACAACTGCTATTTCGCTATCTCGTGCCGCCATGTTCGTTACCGCCTACTCTTCCTCAATAGCCGGGGCCCTCTCCTCGAATAGAGAGAGTCCCGGCTTCAATCTAGCACCAACCTAGATCGACCC
The DNA here is from genome assembly GCA_017559045.1 of Eggerthellaceae bacterium. Lineage (GTDB taxonomy): Bacteria > Actinomycetota > Coriobacteriia > Coriobacteriales > Eggerthellaceae > RGIG3135. The sequence goes on from JAFYTB010000028.1 coordinate 3,277, forward strand.
CTATACCCGTCACAAAGCGCCGAGCGAAACCGACCTCAGGTTGTGCGCCTATGCTACACTTCCTTCTCTCGGAAGCCCGACTCCAATGCGCAAGCCTTGCAGTCGACAAGGATGGAAGGCTGCGTCTCGGAGCTCGCCGGGAGGATCGGCAGCTCGCTGACCAAGTCCTCACCGTGCTTTGCCTTCAGCTCTTCCAGATCCCCGAATTCAATGCACCTCATCGGGCAGGCGTCGACGCACACAGTGTTGAGGCCCGCATCGCGAAGAGCCTTGCAGCTGTCGCACTTGCCGATTACGCCCTCCGCTTCGATATACTGCGGAACTCCGTACGGGCACGCGGTAGCGCAGGTCTGGCAGCCGATGCATTCCTCAACGTTGTGCTGAACAGTTCCGTCCTCGGCAACGTACATTGCTCCGGTGGGGCACTGGCCTACGCAGGCGGGGTTGCTGCAGTGGTTGCAAGTGGACGAGTAGTGGTAGGCCTTCGTCTTGGGGAAAGTGCCCACCTCGAATGTGCGCACTCGGCGGAAAAGGGTTCCGACTTCAAGATCATTCTTGTCTTTGCAAGCGACCTGGCAGGCACGACAGCCCGTGCAGATCGTTTGATCGTAATAAAATCCCAAGGTGCTCATGATTATTCGCCCTCCTCAACGACGGCAATTCTCTGAGGTCTCTCCGTATCGGGAAGAAGCTGCTCTCCCGTGTATTTCTCGAAGTTCACGATGTTCGAATTGAAGGCCTCAACACCTTGGCCCTGAAGGATTGCGCTGGTGAGGATGTTGTCTGCTCCGCCGCGGTCGATGCCGGTTTCGGGATCGATGTCAACCCACGAGCCGTGAGGCAAGCTGACGACTCCGGGCATAAGCCTTTCGGTGGTAAGGGCCCTGCGGAGGGTCTTGCCGTTCTCGTTGTGGATAAGAACGGTGTCGCCGTCCTCGATTCCCTTTTCCGCTGCATCAGATGCGTTAAGGTAGACTGGGTTGGGGAAGGCCTCTCTCAGCTGCATGACGTTGTTGAAGCCGCTGTGGGCACGCCTCAGGTAATGGGGGTTGATCACCTGGAAGGGGCAATCGCCCTTCTCCTTGTTCTCCCAATCCTTGAAAGTGCTCTCGTAGCCGTTAACGGGCGCGACATAAGTGGGCTTCGGCTCGATCTTGCTCCAGCCGGCAGAGTTGATCCTCTCAGCCAATCCCATGGAGTAGATCTCGATCTTACCGCTAGCGGAGGAAGGCAGGGGGTTCGCCTCAGGATCATTGCGGAACGCCTCGAATGCGATGTAGCCGTAATTGTCCCCGGGCTTTCGCTCTACCTGGTAGTAGCCCTTCTCCAAGAACTCGGCCAAGGAGATCTTGCCCTCTTGCGGGGTTCCTTCAACACCCCATGCGTCGATGTCATCCTGAGTGATGGTGATGAGGGGACCGAAGTCGACGCCGTTCTCCTGAACAACCGTGCATCCAGCCAGACGATTGAAGAACTGCTGCTCGGGGCCGAAGGGATACACGCTGGCGACGTCCACGCCAAGACGCTTGCACAGCTCGATATCGATTTCCTGGTCGGTCTTTGCCTCGTAGAGGGGCTCCACGACCTTTCGGTATCCAATGATCACTTCGCGGTTCGGGAAAGAGTTGCCGGGGAAATCGCCGTACGTTTCCCACTCAGTGGTGGTCGGCAGAACGAGATCGGAATACAGAGCGCTAGTGGACAGGGTGTAGTCCTGGGTAACAACGAACTCAACCTTACGAACAGCCTCGATACCGCTGTTTATGTCCTCAGAGGTCTGCAACTTGTTCATGTACTTGTAGAAGTAGATCATCCTGATGTCGATGTCGCGCTCCTCGGCGGGCACGTAAACACTCTTTCCGCAGAAGTGGTATTTGCCCGTGAGAATCGCGTTCCACACCTCGCCCAGATGGATGCTGTCGTCGACGGGATTGCCGATGGTGGGAAGTCCGTTGGCGCCGGCGTTCACCAAGGGAAGGCCGCCGTTAGCGGTAAAGTAGCTGTGGCTGGGGCCGGTCATGTGGCCCGACTTGCCCATATGTCCCGTCATGGCGCCGATGGTGGCGATCATCTGAGGAAGGTTGTCGGTGTTCTGAGTGCGGGCACTTGCCCATCCGCACATGAAAGCG
>JAFYTB010000294.1 GCA_017559045.1 Eggerthellaceae bacterium
TGCACCAGCGCGGGTCTGGCGCTCGAGCTCGCGAGCGTCAGCCATGATGGCGTCAGCCTGCTGCTGAGAGATGCAAACGATCTCCATCTCGCTAGCGATAGTCATAGCCTGGCTACGGGCATCATCGATCATGCGATTTGCCTCAGCCTCAGCATCGTCAAGCAGCGCCTGGCGCTCGCGCACGATCTGACGCGCCTGGGAGAACTCGCTCGGGAAGATGTCACGGATCTCATCGATGATCTCAAGAGCCGTGGCAATCTCGACCTGGCGCAGGTTGTTCTTTCCGAAAACCGGCTTAGAATCCTCGAGCAGGATGGACAGCTCTTCAAGCAGGCCCAAGACTCCGGTATCGTCCATGGAAAATCCCTCCGAATCAACGGCGGTCAATGCGCCGAAATCGATTGATATCTATAACTCATTAGCCCTATTTTCGCACATGAGCTTCATTATTCTAACAGATGTACAGGGCTGTAAACAAAATGATGCACAAACAGCGCATATTTAGAGAACCACGCAACACGAGCAAGCACCCGCATAATCAGGTGCGATAGACGCCGTGTTAAAAGCGTCTCCCCGTATTCGGATGGCGAACTCGATTGCCCTACTCAGCGAACTTGGCCTCAAGCGCAGCGCGCACGCAGGCGGGAACGAACTGCTCAAGATCACCGTGCATGCTGGCGATCTCGCGAACGATGGACGACGAGAGATACATATACTCCGGCGGAGACATGATGAAGATGGTCTCGAGTTCGGGATCAAGCTGATAATTGAGAGCCGTCATCTGGAATTCGTACTCGAAATCGGTGATAGCGCGAAGGCCCTTGATCAGGATCCCGGCATCCATCTTGCGCGCAAACTCCACGAGCAGACCATCGAAGGGCTCAACACGCACGTTAGGCAGATGAGCAGTTGCCTGACGAACAAGTTCACAGCGCTCCTCGAGGGAAAAGAGGGGACGCTTTCTCTCGGATGTCGCAACAGCCACGATGATCTCATCAAACAGCTGAGATGCGCGCGTAATGACATCGAGGTGACCCTCGGTGATGGGATCGAAAGTGCCGGGCGTAAGCGCACGAGCCATATGGAAGTCCCCTATCTTTTGGTGAGAATATCGATCACAGTATCGCCAAAGCCACGCCTCGAAGCAAGTTCGAAGGGGCTCGCCTCGATGCACGCATCGACGACCGCATTCGCGTCAGCGCCATGCTCGTAGCTGATAACCACCTCATCATCGAGGGCGCGCGCTTCATCGAGACGCGAGAGCAGCGAGAAGACGTCAGAAGCCGCAATGGCGTAGGGAGGATCCAGCAGAACCAGGTCATACGGGGCAGGGCCATGAGGAACGGCACCCTTCAGAACATCGCCGCGCTGCATGCGCACGCGGTCGCGCTCATATCGAAGCGCGCGCACATTCTCTTCGACGACCTTGTAGGCGCCACCGTCCTTCTCGCAGAAACAGGCAAACGAGGCACCGCGGCTCAAAGCCTCAAGGCCAAGACCGCCCGAACCGGCGAATGCGTCGAGGACGATCGCATCATCGAAACCGCCTCGCGCGCTTGCAAGCGCACTCATAAGCGACTCGCGCACGCGGTCAGTCGTAGGACGTGTGCCCATCCCCTTCGGAGCCTTCAGCGGACGACCCCTATGTTCACCAGCGATAATGCGCACTTTGACTCCTATTCATGAGACGACGCGCGACGAAGAGACGTGGCGGATCGCTCGGCAATCCCACGCCAATCTTCTGCTTTCTTACATATATATGGTACCCGAAGACTCGGGGAACACGATTCGCAGCTCTCGGGCAAGCGCTCGATGGTCGGGCGCGTCGAGATCGGGGTCGCTATCAAGGATCGCCGCCGCATCGGCATGCGCAGCCTCGATGATGCGTCCGTCGCGAGCAATGTTCACCAGCTTGAGCGTAGAGGCGCCATGCTGGCGATTTCCCAGAATATCGCCCTCACGACGAAGCGAAAGGTCAAGCGAAGCGAGTTCAAAGCCATCGTCGGTAGTTTCCATAGCCCTCAGGCGAGACAGCGCCACATCGTGCTTCGAAGCAGAAACCAGGAACACTTCGCCCGGAAGCTTGCCGCGTCCGACACGACCGCGAAGCTGATGGAGCTGAGACAGGCCGAAGCGGTCAGCATCCTCGATGATCATGACAGTGGCGTTGGGCACGTCGACGCCGACCTCGATAACCGTAGTCGCCACGAGAACGTGAGTCTCCCCCGCGCGGAACCTATCCATAACCGCCTGCTTTTCAGCTGCGCTCATCTTTCCGTGCAGAAGCTCGACCCTGTAGTCGATAAAGACCGTCTCCTGGAGCATCTTGGCTTCCTTTACGGCAGCCGTCACGTCATCATGCAGAAGGTCGCCATCGCCCTCGATGCTGACGATAGGATGAGGGTTGTCGGAATCGGCCTCATCACGTCGGGCAACCGCCGCCTCATCGCGCTCTTCGGTCCCCTTCCCCACCAGCGGGCAGACAACATAGGCCTGCTCACCGCGGCGCAAAGCCTCCAGCACAGCATCATAGGCCTGGCCACGTGCATCTTTATGCAGAACTCGCGTCGTGCGCGGCGCAGACTGAAGCGGCCTTTCCTTTATGTAAGACAGGGTGATATTTCCGAACAAAGCAAGGGCAAGAGAGCGCGGGATGGGCGTTGCCGTCAGGAAAACGGCATCGACAGCCTCACCCTTCTCCATGATCTTCGAACGCTGGTCGACGCCGAAGCGCTGCTGTTCGTCAATCACAACAAGCGTGAGCTTGCTGGCGACGACATCGTCTTCAAGAAGGGCGTGCGTACCTATGAGCACGTCGATTTCTCCTCGAGCGAAAGCAGAGACAATATGCCCTCGATCGGAAGAACCTGTCGAGCCAGTGAGCAACGCACATCGAACACCCACCTGCTCAAGCAATCCGCCCAGACCTTCGGCATGCTGCCTTGCAAGCACCTCGGTTGGCGCAAGGAGCATCGCCTGACCACCCGTATCCGCGGCCGCGGCCAAAGCAAACGCCGCAACGATGGTCTTACCCGTTCCGACATCGCCCAGGATCATATGATTAGCCGCCAAAGGCGAAGCCATCGCGCGGAGTACGTCCCCACGCGCTTGCTTCTGCTCTTCAGTCAACTCAAACGGAATGATGGTATCGAGAGCCGCAACGCACAAGCCGTCCGTCACATGCGCCGTAGCGCGCTTCCCCTCGCCGCGCAATCTACCTTCACGTATCAAATGAAGCTCGAGAAGAAGCAACTCCTCGTAGGCCAAGCGACGACGGGCCTCACGCACCTCACTCATAGTGTGCGGAGCGTGAATGCAGGCAAGTGCGCGAGCGCGGCTCATGAGTCGATACTTAATGCGCAGATCAAGAGGCAGAGGATCATAGAGACCGCTGACGGCAGCAAGCGCGTTGTCGATAATTCGACGCATCCATGCCGCGGAAACCTTCTCACAGGCTGGATGAACAGGGATGATCAAGCCTTCGGCAACGCCCTCCGGATCATCAAGCTCCTGGAGAAACGGGCTGGTCATGCGCTTAAAGCCATAGGAAAACTCGATCTTGCCCGCTACAGCCAGACGATCTCCGGGCTTGAGAGACTCGGCAAGCCAGGGCTGTCTGAACATCGTGACGATCAAGACGCCCGTACCATCAACGATAGATATCTCGACAAGGGTGAAACGGGGGCGCGGACGCTTCAGCTTCACCTCGTGAACCGTTCCAGAAACCGTGCAGCTCTCCCCAATGCGAGTATCGGCGATAGTCTTAACCGAAGACAGATCGATGTATCGATGCGGATAATTGAGCAGCAGGTCGCGAACGCTACGAAGGCCCATTTTCTCAAGCGCGGCCGCACGAGCAGGGCTGACCAGCTTTACGCGAGAAGCCGGCTCCTCAAGAGCAAGGGTGGCTGACAGCCTATCGGCCGGCGCCATGTTCCCACCCTTCTCATTACGAGCCACTCATGCCTCCAAAGCGATTCTCTAAAACAGCCTCTTCGTGAACACCCATTCTACCTCAAGCTCAATTGACGAGATTGAGACAAGAGGAAGCAGGCAATACTCGGAAAACAGGAAAAGCCCGCGTTGCGGGCTTCCTGAAAACAGTATCTGACGACCTTGGGGCCGACAGTGCTATTTATGCGCGATCGACCTTACCGGCCTTCATGCAGGAGGTGCACACGTTGGCACGACGGACATGGCCGTTGGCCTCCTTGATGGTGACCTTCTGGACGTTCGGGCGGAACGTACGGTTAGAGACGCGGTGGGAGTGGCTGATGCTACGACCAGCAGAGGGTGCCTTACCGCAAACTTCGCAAACCTTGGACATGTCAATCAACTCCATTTACTAACAATACTTATCGGCTTTACGCACAAGCCGGTATCAACACAAAGCCTGTCAATGTTACCACAACATGCAGAAGCAATTCAAGAATTATTTATGGATTATAGTTCTACCTTTCAAGCACCTCAATACTCTGGCTTTTCTGCATGCGGTATACTAGCCAGATGAGTTAACACGGTAGCTTAACCGCAGTCTAACAGCTGTTTTTCGCAACCGCACTGAAAGGAGCATCATGAGCACTGCGATCCCCGGTAACCTGCACGTCGCCAATGATGTGCTTGCTGACATCGTCGGTAACGCCGCGATGGAATGCTACGGCGTCGTCGGCATGACCGCCCCTAACGCCGCTGACGGCATCGCGAAGATCCTCCCCACCTCCCGCCTTCGCCGCGGCGTCGTGGTTAACACCACTGACGAGGGTGTCCATGTTGATCTTTACGTCGTCATCGAATATGGCACCAACATCTCTACGGTGTCCCAGAACCTGGTCGACCAGGTCAGCTTCGCCCTCACCGAGTATGCGCGCGTTCCGCTCGCCGGTGTCGAGGTTCACGTGCAAGACGTCAAGGTGCGCCGCTAAGCCACCTGCCATATCAGCTGGCGAACTTATCTTGGGAGCAAGTAAGCTTCGCCCGACAAGGAGAATTCGACTCGTATGTCCACCTACACCACCAATGACATCCTGAATGCCATCGCTGTTGCCGGCAGAACGCTCGGCGAGCGCAAGGAAGAGGTCAACCGCCTCAACGTGTTCCCCGTTCCCGACGGAGACACTGGCACCAACATGTCCCTCACGGTAGAGAGCGTCGTCAACAACATCGCCAAGCTTCCCATCGGCGCAGATGGCGCAGCTATCCGTAAGGCAATCACCACGGGTGCCCTCATGGGCGCACGCGGCAACTCCGGCGTCATCACTTCCCAGATCCTCCGCGGTCTTTGCGAGGGCAGCGCCAATGCCGACGAGCTGAGCACCCACTATATCGCCAACGCATTCGAGAGGGCCGTCGAGGTCGCTTTCCAGGCTGTTCGCAAGCCTGTCGAGGGCACCATCCTCACTGTTCTTCGCGACAGCGCCAATGCCGCAGTTCAGGCTCGCAAGGAGCGCCTCTCCACCGAGGACGCCCTTGATGCCATCGTGAAGGAGGCCTACGCATCCGTTCAGCGTACGCCCGAGTTCCTTCCGGTTCTCAAGGAGAACGGCGTTGTCGACGCTGGTGGCTACGGCCTCGCTATCCTCTTCGACGCCTTCACCTCCGCCCTCACCGGCAAGGAAGGCACCATGGTCGACGAGCTCGCTTTTGCACGCGCCGGCATGGCCCCCAAGGTCGAGATCGAGCAGATCAACGACTGGGAGGGTTCCCAGTATCGCTACTGCAACGAGTTCCTCGTTGACTCTGAGACGCTTGATCCGGAAGCCGCACTCGAGTTCCTCGCCACCATGGGCGACTGCGAGCTCTGCGTTGGCAGCACCCCGAAGTTCAAGGTGCATGTCCACTCCAACACCCCCGACAAGGTTCTGGCCTACTTCCTCGAGCTCGGCCAGATCTCCGAGGTCTTCATCCACAACATGCAGCTTCAGAGCGAAGAGCGCACCGAGAAGCTCGCATCTGAGCAGGAAGTTGCCACCGAGCACAAGGCAATCGGCTTCGTAGCCGTTGCAGCAGGTGAAGGCAATGCCAACATCCTGCGCAGCCTCGGCGTCGACGTCGTGGTATCCGGCGGCCAGACCATGAACCCCTCCACCAAGGATCTCCTCGATGCTGTGGAGAAGGTCAACGCTGATGCCGTCATCATCCTGCCGAACAACTCCAACATCATCATGGCCGCTCAGAGCGCTTGCGGTCTGGCTGAAATCCCCTGCGGCGTCGTTCCCACCAAGAGCGTGCCCCAGGCATTTGCCGCCATGTTCGTTGTCGACCAGGAGGCAAGCCTCGAGGAAAACATCGCCGAGATGATCGAGGCTTACGCTGAGGTCAAGACCGGCGAGGTTACCACCGCCATCAAGGACTCCAAGGACGCTCACGACAACCCCATCAAGAATGGTGACGTGATCGGCATCGCCGACGGCTCCATCGAGGCAGTCGACTCTTCCGTTGAGGCCGTCGTCATGAAGCTCCTCGCCTACATGGAGGCAGAGGATGCCGACACCCTGACGCTTCTGGCTGGCGCCGATATGTCCGACGAGCTGGTCGACGCTCTGGTTGCTCAGATCGAAGAGGTCTACAGCGACATCGAGATCGACGCACAGCGTGGCGAGCAGCCGCTCTACCCCATCATCATGTCCGTCGAGTAATTAACTCGTCGAACGATCTCTTAAACGCACACATGCAAAAGGCCCGCAAATTTGCGGGCCTTTTCATTATCCTGCTCGACGCCTTTCGCTGCCTTGCTTTACGTCTTTTTCGCTACTGCGCTTCATGCCTAGTACTTGTTGCGAACAGCCTCCGCAAAACCCCTCAGGTCACGAACTTCAAAGCGAGTGCCATCATCGAGAATGACATAACCGCTGAAAGAACCGAACACCTGGTGCTGATCCGAAACGATCAGCTTCACATCCGTATAATCGCAACGATCGATGGAGGGGGTGAACACAAGATCAAGCCTACCCTCGTCATCAGTGAAATGCCACGGGTTCATGAAATCGAAGCGATCCTTCAGAAGCTTTGCAGAAGCAGCCTCGGGCAACTCGGGGATGCCGAAATTCACACGACCCAGCTTATGGGCGACGCCATCCACAAAGACCATATTCTCCGAAGCAGCCGACGTGTCGCCGAAACCGTAGCCCAAATTGAAGCCAAACACATGACCACCGGGCTCGTTTCCGCCGATACCATCCTGCCAGCCCTGCGCTGCCGACCAGTACCACGTGTTATCGCGCGTCCAAACGCCACGACCCCAATCGAGAAGACCAAAAGAAGTCTCCGGGGAGAAGCAGTGCTTCAGCGAGCCCTTCGTGAAAGAACCCTCTGCACGCATGGCGATGATCTTCTGGTTGAAGTAGAACGCCGACGGATCCTCTGCCCACGGTGTTGCAATGACCATAGAGTCTTTCGGCTCGCGATCGAGCACGATATCGAGAGACAGCTCCTCATCGCCATCGAACTTCTTGAAGACGCACTCAAGACGACGTGCGCCGGAGGCGGCCTTCAGGCGCATACGAACCTGTTTATTCTCGAACTCCGAAAGACCCTCTGCGCTGGTGCTGGGCATGTTGAACTTTCCAAGCGGGAAGGGGGTGAGCACCGTCGAAGTCTTGAAGGCGCCAGTATTGAAATCGAGGAAAGACGCCGAAATCATGCCAAGGTAGCCCATGTCATTAAGCGTGAGGGCGATGGCGTAGTCGTCGTCATTAATGAGATAGTAGTCCCATTCCTTGATGCGCATCTTCGAAGCCTTGATGCGCGCACGATCGTACTTGATGAGCATCGAGATAGCGTATCCCCTGGCAGTCAAGTTACCCTGCTCGTCATGCAGATCGATGGGCTCGTCGTACCAAGTCTCGCCGCGCGGGGTTATTACCATGCTTCCCTCCTAAAACATACGGCGCGCCTCCGGGGAGTACGCGCCGCCAATAACTTATTCGATGATGAGCAAACGCTTGCAGTGGGGACAATTGCCCATAGGGGCCTGAGAACGAAGTTCGATAAGACGACCGCCCTCGATACCGTGTCGACACACACCGCAACGCTCGCCGTCGAGACGGCCAATGGCCACGCCGCCAGAACGCGCAGAGGCCTTCTGGTAAGCGTTAACAACAGCTCGATCAAGACCCGACACCATGCGCTCGCGCTCAGCCTCTAGGCGCATGATGGCAAGCTTCAGTGCACCACCCTGCTCCTGGAATGAGGAGATGGCAGCCGCCTCACGAGCATCGATATCTTCGATAGCTGCGGAAACCTGACTTTCGAGAGTCTCAATCTTGGTGAGCTCTTCCAGAACCTTATCGAGGTCGGCTGCGATAGCCTCACGACGCTTGACAATGCTCGCCAGCTCTTTCGTGCGCGCCTCGACGTTGCGATACTCGCCACCAGCAGCAATTGCCGCCTCGGTTCCCTGCTGCTTTTTGGAAAGAGACGCATCTTCATCGTTAATGCGCGTCACCTTACGGGAAACCTCGCGCTTGAGACCGGCGATCTTCGCCTGCTTCTCGACGATAGCGGCCCTCTTCTGGCGCGCCTCAAGAATCACAGCGCGCTGCGGAAGCTCCTCGAACTCCTTCTTTCGACGAATGAGGTCAAGATCAAGCTGCTGAAGCTGGATCAACGCGACGATGCCGTCATGGCTGATATCCATTTTCCCTCGCTCTCGCACAGGGTCAACTGCGATCTACGCAGCCGAACGATTGCGTCCTGCATGTATGATACTTGATTCTAAAGACGGATGGCGTCGGGAAGCTGCCAATTCGAACCTTGATCAATCACGGCAATCTGCCCCTCGGCGAGACCAACCGCATGAGCCGCACGCACAAGCACGGCAACCAAAGGCAGCTCGCTCACATCATGGCCAAGCTCGATGACACACAAGCCCGCTTCCGAAAGATCGAGCGCATCGTGATATTTAATTTCGCCGCAAATAAGGCAATCGGCATCTGCGGCAAGAGCAGCGCGACCCGTTCCACCTGCAGAGCCCGTGGCGGTCACCACACGACGAATCACGCGATCGAAGTCGCCCCACACACGAGGCTGACGGCCAAAAACAGCTGTTGCACGTGCAGCAAGCTCGGCAAGTGTAAAGACGCCATCCTGTGCGGAAACAGTGCTCAGCTGGCCATAGCCCCTACCATCCGCAGCAGCCTTACGACTGCCGGAAAGCTCGACGACTTTTCCAGCGAAATCAAGGCCGAACATGCTGGGGAGAACGCGAGCAGCCTGGGCACTCGCATCCAGAGTAGTGTGAAAGCACATCAGAGCAACGCCGTGACGAATGGCGGCATACACGCCAGCACCCGGGCTCAGGGCCACAGAACCTTCAGGGGCAAATGAATCAGGTGCGGCAATAAACGGAGGGTGATGCGTGATCAGCACATTTGCACCCATGGCAGCAGCCTCGCGAATAGCCGAAACCGTAGGATCAAGAGCAAACGCAACCTTGGTAACAAGAGAATCGCGCTCTCCGACCACGAGGCCGGTTTTATCCCAGCTTTCCGCCTCATCGGCAGGAAATACGCGCAGCAAAGCCTCTTCAAGAGCGCCAACGGTCCACGACCTGCCCGCATTCGAAATCTCGGAAGGTGCTCGTTTGGCCAGAGCTTCGTTCTTTTCCATGATCGTTCCTGCTCTCTCTTGCAACGAATACGGGTCGATCCAGGGATTCCAAGAAACCCTCATGCGCAAATCGCCGGGCGATTGCTCCTAGCAAATGGTAATGGTTCGACGATCCCCTGATGCAGTCGGCACGGTAACGACACGGTAACCCGCCTCATACATATAACGGTAACCGCGCTCGATGTCACGAGCGACAAGATGAGGCTCATGAGCATCCGTACCGAGCGTGCAAGGGACGCCTGCTCGACAGAACTCACGAAGCAGATCCTGAGCGGGGAAAATCTCCTTGCATGCGTAATAAGAACCGGAAGTATTGACCTCGATCATACGACCTGATTCCGCCGCAGCTTCAGCCGCCATGCGATACAGCGGAGCGATATCGTAGGTAGGATAGTAGTTGAACTTCTTGGCAAGATCAGGATGGGACATTACGTGGAAAGGCTGCTTCTTATCAGAAACGGCATCGCACCACAGCTCGAAATAGCGTCGCCAAATAACATCGGGCATACCCGGCTCTTCCCACTTACCACGCTGAGCAGGATCATCGAAAGGCCAAGCATCAACATAGTGAACAGATCCGAGCACCAGCTCAAAACGATCGAACTCGCCCGGCTTGAAGGTGCGATCCTCATCGGGTCCGAGATAGTCGAGCTCGCAGCCAACGATGATCTCGATTTCAGGATGGGCCAAGCGGGCGGCCTTGACGTCATCAATGTATGCATCAACCTTGTCGACGGGCACAGAAACGTAAGTCGTCGGATCCATTGCCTGAGAGAGCGGATAATGATCCGTGAAAGCCAGCGTCTTGATACCAGCGGCAATGGCGCAGTTTACATATTCCTCAACAGTGCCCTCACCGTGACCGTTGTAGCCTGTGTGGCAATGCGTATTGATGAGTTCCATGGGCTAATGCCCTCCTTTACCAATGCAAGCAGGCTTCCATAGCCTGCAGAAAACGTTCGACTTCCCCCTCGGTGGTGTAACGACCCATCGAGATGCGAAGCGCTCCAAGAGCAGCATCGCGCTGCACGCCCATCGCCGTCAGCACATGACTCGGATCAAGCGAGGAAGAAGCGCAGGCCGACCCACCGGAAACCGCAAACCCCTGGGCATCCAAGCGGATGATGAGCGTTTCGCTTTCCATGCCCCGAACGAGCACGTGGACAATATTGGGGAGATAGCAATCGGGTTCCTTGCCAAGCTCCACCGTAGAAGAAACAGCATCCAACTTGGTCAGACCCTCATAGAGACGGTCGCGAAGGGAACGCAAACGCATCGTCTCTTCGTTAAAGTAATCCGCATCCGTAACCGCCCGGCATGCAGCCGCAAATCCAGCAATGCCGCAGACGTTCTGGGTACCGCTTCTCTTGCCAGCCTCTTGTCCGCCGCCAAGCATATAGGCCTCAAAAGGGGTGCGAGAGCGCAAATACAATGCACCAACGCCCTTGGGGCCGCCTATCTTATGAGCAGAAAAACTCGCCGCATCAACGCCGAGGTCGGCCAGATTAATAGGCACCTTTCCGAGCGCCTGCACGGCATCGGTGTGAAACAGCGCCCCCGCCTTATGAGCGATACAAGACAGCTCGGCAATGGGCTGTACGCTTCCCACCTCTGAGTTCGCCATCTGAATAGAGACGAGAACCGTGTTTTCGGCCAACGCCTCGGCAAGCACGTGCGGCTCAATGAAGCCTGCGCGATTCGGTCGCAGTCGCGTCACACGAAAGCCCTGAGCCTCCAAACGCTTGGCCGGCGCGAGGATGGCATCATGCTCGATAGCCGAGACGATAACATGCGGAACCTCATCAGATGAGACCGCAGAACCCTCAGAAAAGCGGAGTCTGCGACGACGTGCCTCGGCATGAGCAATGCCGATCAGCGCAGCATTATTCGCCTCCGTAGCTCCCGACGTGAAGATAATCTCATCAGGGCGCTTCGCGCCCAAGTCACGCGACACGCTCCTACGCGCCTGCTCCAAGGTCTCGAACGCAGCACGACCCGCGGAATGAAGGGAGTTAGCGTTCGCCGATTGCCCCATATTACGCGGGCCAGCCGTCATGAAGTAAGACATAGCGAGAGCGGCCTCTTCGCAAAGAGGCGCTGTAGCAGCGTAGTCGAAATAAGCGTAGTCAGAAGCCACCTGAACCGGCATGGCCAGCTAGGCCTCCTGCTTGGCAAGCGCGGCGAGACGGGCCTCGTTGGCGGCATCCTCAACCGCCTTGAGGGCAGCAGCGGGATCCTCGGCGGCAAACACAGCATTTCCGCACACGAGAACGTCAGCACCAGCAGCAGCAACCAGCGGAGCGGTCTTCACGCCAATGCCGCCGTCAACCTGAATGAGGGGGCTGTTGCCAACCTCACGAGCCATTGCGACAACCTCGGCAACCTTCACATCGCTGCCTTCGATGTAGCTCTGACCGGAGAAGCCAGGCTCAACACTCATGATGAGAACCATATCGACATCGGCAATAACGGGGCGGATGACCTCGACAGGCGTCTTCGGCTTAACGCTGACAGCCGCCTTAACGCCGCCCTCGTGGATCATGCGCACAGCCTCGACCATTTCCTCGGCGGTAACCGTCTCAGCATGGAAGGTGATGATGTCAGCACCTGCATTGATGAACCAGGGAATCTGCGTAAGCGGATTGGTGATCATCAGATGAACGTCCATGGGGACATCGGTTGCCTTGGAGAGCTGCTTCAGCACGGGAACGCCCATGGTCAGGTTGGGAACGAAATGTCCGTCCATGACGTCGACATGCACGTAGCCCGCACCAGCCTCAGCGATACGGTCGATGTCGGCCTGCAGGTTCATGAAGTTGGCGGACAGAATAGACGGGGCGATCTTCACCGGCTCAAACATGGGAATCTTCCTTGCATACAGGTCGAAGCAGACGTCGGCGAACCTCTCTATCAAGCATTTTCGCCAGAAAGAAAGGACCGAATCGACCGCAACAACCAAACGGGTCTTGTCCGAACCATTCTAGCATTGAGAGCGCCGCGCCTGTCAGCTTGGTGGCTATAATGATCTTGTCCCCAAGGGAAAGGCCCATCATGGCACTGCGCGACAGTACATACTACGCCTACAGAACCCCACACGGCCCCATCACCATCGGCACAACGGCGGACGCCGTCAGCGCCATCGCCCTTGGCGACGTCGTTCTTCCCGGAGTACGCAAGCCCACCGAGCTTTCCAACGCATGCGCAAACCAGCTGCTCGAGTACTTCCATGGCAAGCGCACAGCGTTTGATCTTCCCATCGCAGCAGAAGGATCCGATTTCCAGCACGAAGTCTGGGAGGCGGTCTCGTCCATTCCTTACGGCCAAACGGCAACCGCTGCTCAGATCGCCGAACGCATCGGCAAGCCCGATTCGTTCCGCATGGTCGGATCCGCCATTCGCAAGAACCCTCTCATAATCATCATTCCCGGACATCGCGTGGTCGGCAACAACGGAAAAACGATCGGAACCGACATGTACGCGCGCATCAGGCAAGCCTTCCTCGAGCTCGAGCGTCGCAACGCTTAGCAGCCCAGGGCGACATTCTGCAGAATAGACCGCAATCAAATACGGAACGCGCGCGAAAACAAAGGTCTGGAATCAACCAGCATGCAGCCTCAGCGCAAACGCAAGGCGGGCGCCCAAAGACGCCCGCCTTTTTCATAATTCGGTTTTAAGCGAGAGGCTCACTCTCAAAAGCTGTTCCCAATCGCAACGCTTACTCAACCACGAACAGGGAGAAGACGTCGGCATCGGTAACCTTCGCCAAAGCCTCACGCGGCTTGAGGAAGGCGAGCTCCATGAAGAAGCCAAAACCCACGACCTCAGCGTCTGCACGCTCGATGAGCTTCACCATAGCCTGAGCGGTGCCGCCCGTAGCAATCAGGTCGTCGATGATGAGGACCCTGTCGCCAGGAACCAGAGCATCACTGTGGATCTCAAGAGAATCGGCGCCGTATTCAAGGATGAACTCCTCGCGAATCGTTTCACGGGGCAGCTTGCCCGGCTTACGGGCAGGAACGAAACCCGCATTCATGCGATAAGCGAGTGCAGAGCCCACCATAAAGCCACGAGCCTCGGCTGCCAAAATCTTCGTTACGCCCTTGCCTGCGTAATGCTCGGCAATCTCGTCGATAACCGAAGCGAATGCCTCGGCATTAGCGAACACCGGCGTAATGTCCTTGAAGACTACGCCCGGCTTCGGAAAATCGGGAATGCTTACGACAAGGTCATCGTAATTGAAGGACATGACTGATCCTCTCTGTAGGGAGCCGACGCTCAGTTCACGGCCATAGTAGCAAAGCGACTACAGCCAAACGATGCGCTAGCGAGACTCGGCAGTGCCTTCGCGGCGAATGTAGCGGATTGCGCAGCAATCATCTCCACGTGCGATGGTCTTGGGAAGGTCGAGCTCGACGCCGAAAGACTCGCCGATACCGCGGTCGCCGCACATAGCGAGATCGCACAGGCGCTCGATCTCCTCATCGCTGCAACCCTGCTTCTGCCATGCCTTCACCAGGGGGCAATAGTGGAAGTCGATGGAGAGCTTGTCATCAGTGCATTCAACGACATCCATCTCGAACACAATCTGAGCGCTCTTGGTAAACAGAACCTTCTTGAGGCCCTTCAGGCTCTTGGTGCCGCCATTGGCAACATGCAGATCACCGTGAATGTTGCCGCAGCGCCTGATGGCATCCTCGGCAAACGAGTCATCGAGACCACGCTTCTTCGCCTCGTCCACAAGCAGGTACATCCACAGCGCACGATGCTCAAGCTGCTCGCGAACCTTCACGAACAGAGGAAACTTGACCTTAGCTTCGTTCACGATCTTAGACATCTTGTCCTCCTTGGTATTCCATAGCACTTAACGTGCTTCTCGTTGCTTAGCTTGCTTGCTACTTGGAGCCGTCGACACCCTCAAGATTGTCGACATGCCAGCACTCGGTAGCAGGCATGCCCTCGATGCGGTCGGAAACGAATACAGGATCCTTTCCGGCACGACGCTGCTCGGAGTAGTCGTCCAGAGCACGGAGTGCCCACTTGCCCAGCAGCAAAATAACCACAAGGTTCATCATAGCCATAAGGCCCATGAAGATATCCGCGAGATTCCATGCCAGATCGAAGCTGTTCACGGCGCCATACACAATAGCGGCCATGCACAGGATGCGGAACACCAACAGAACGCGCGGGTCATCCTTGATGAAGCGCATATTGCTCTCTGCGTAGAAGTAGTTGCCGATGAGGCTCGAGTAAGCAAACATGAAGATAGCAAAGGTAATGAAATGGATGCCGATCTCGCCCACAGAGTTATTGACGGCCATCTGAACAAGCGGCATGCCATTGAGAGAAGAAGCCGTCGCAGGATCCTGCACGTAGAAGACGAGAACCATAACAGCAGAGCAGGAGCACACAAGCAGCGTATCGATGTACACGGAAAGGCTCTGCACCAGGCCCTGCTTGACCGGATGGGAAACCGATGCCGTAGCTGCTGCGTTCGGGGCGGAACCCATGCCCGCCTCATTAGAGTAGAGGCCGCGCTTGATGCCGAGCATCACGACCGAACCAGCGAAACCGCCGAAAATGGATTCAAAATCGAAGGCAGACTCGATGACGAGCGCGAAGATTGCGGGCAGCTCATGCAGATTCGTGACAGTAACCCAAACAGCCAGAATGATGTAGGCAAAAGCCATCACGGGAACGATGAACGACGTGATGACGGAGATGCGCTTCGCACCACCAAAGATGACAACCGCGGCCATGACCGTCAAGCCGAGGCCGGCAAACATCGCCACACCATTGGTAGCGTAATCCGGGATGTAGTACTCGAGCGCAGAAACGGCGTTGAAAGCCTGCAGACCGTTAAAGCCAAACGCAAAGCACAGGATAAGCAGAACGGAGAACACGACGCCAAGCCAGCGCTTACCCAGCGCATACTGGATGTAATACGCAGGGCCGCCACGGAACTCGCCCTCTTCACCGCGAACCTTCCAGATCTGAGCGAGGGTGCTCTCGACGAACGCAGATGCTGCGCCGACGATGGCCATAAGCCACATCCAGAAAACAGCACCAGGACCGCCCGTCGCAAGTGCGGTGGCGATGCCCGCAATATTGCCCGTACCCACGCGGCTGGCGGTCGAGACCATCAGCGCTTGGAAAGACGAGATAGCGCGAACGCCCTTGACATGCTTCTTCTCGGTCAGCTGAGTAAACATGTCCTTGATGAAGCGAATCTGCACGCCCTTGGTGCGGATCGTAAAGTAAATACCCGTACCTACCAGCAGAAACACCAAGATGTACGTGTACATGAAACCCGAGATCTCGCCAGTGATGGCGACAAGGGCATCGTTAAAGCCCTCAAGACCCATAATCCCCTCCTCTTACTCAGCGCGCAGCTTACCCCCATAAACCGACGCACTATATTCAGTTGATAACGTTGATCCGCAGAGAAATATCCCTTACGACTCCTCCTGCTGCTGCTTCTTGCTGCCGATGCGACTCTCGGTTCCCGCAAGAAGACGGGAAATGTTGGCGCGATGAGCCCAAACGACCGTAAGAGCCGCAATGGTGCAAAGCGCCACGGAAAACCAATTGCCCCAGAAGAAATACAGAGAGAAGAAGGGGCATGCCGCAGCAGCCGCGATGGAACCCACCGAAACGTAACGCGTAGCAAGCACCAGCACGATAAAGATGCCAAGCTCAAGCCAGGCACCCACAAAACCAAAGGTCATAAACAGGCAACCGACGGCAACCGCAATGCCCTTGCCGCCCTTGAAGCCAAGCCAGGGGCTGAAGATGTGTCCCCACACACAGCCAAGGAAGGACACGGCAAGACAAACCTGCTGAGCCAACTCAAGAGTGGACATCTGCATAGCAACAATCTTGTCGCCCGAGATGAACGTGAGCAAAGGCGTGAGCCACGGCAGGCTGGTCACCGGATTTTCGGTTACCAAGTAGGCTGCAACAAGCAGACCGAGCGCACCGGAGCCCAGGCCTTTTGCAAAATCAAGGATAAATACGGCGGCGCCGCCCGCCTTGCCCATGGTGCGCATAGCGTTGGTGGTACCGATGTTTCCGCTGCCATGCTGGCGAATGTCGGTCTTGAAGAACACCTTCGAGATGATGACGCCCCAAGGAATGGAGCCAAGCGCAAAACTGACGAGGAACAGTGCGGCAATGATAAGCGTCGCCTTGATCACAGATTAATCCTTCTTCTTGAACTTCAGCTTGATGGGCGTACCGGTGAGATCGAAGTGCTCACGCAGGCGATTCTCGAGGTAACGCTCGTAGTTGTCGTCAACGATGTCGGGACGGTTGGCGAAGAAGGTGAACTGCGGCGGGCAGGTGGCAGTCTGCGTAACGTACTTCATGCGCAGGATTGCCTTGCCCTTGCTGATGGTGTGACCGCTCTCGCGAATGCCAGAAAGGAAGTTGTTGAGCTGGGCAGTGGGAATAACCTTGGAATAGGAGTCGTATGCCTTGTTGATGGCCTCCCAAACGCGATCGACCTTCTTGCCGGTGAGTGCGGAGATGGCGACAACCGGAGCGTAGCCAACAAAGGTCATACGATCGGCAATGCGCTCGCGGACCTCGGCCTTAGCCTCAGGACCCTCGACAATATCCCACTTGTTGAGAACGATGACCATGGCGCATCCGCGCTCAGCGGCGTAACCAGCCACGCGCTGATCCTCGTTGGTGAGACCAAGCGTGCCGTCAATGACGAGCAGAGCGACATCGGCGCGATCGATAGCGCGCATGGCGCGAACAAAGCCGTAGTACTCGACGTCCTCGTCGATCTGGCTCTTGCGGCGCAGACCAGCGGTGTCGACGATACGGTAGATCTCGCCCTCGTGCTCGACGACGGTGTCGATAGCGTCACGCGTGGTGCCGGCAACGTCGGAGACGATGGAGCGGTCGTTGTTGGTCAGCTTGTTGGTAAGAGAAGACTTGCCTGCATTCGGACGGCCGATGATAGCCACGTTGATGCCGGGCTCTTCAACCTCGTTGTCATAGCCAAGCTTGTCAAGCTCGTGCACGATCTCGTCGAGCAGGTCGCCGGTACCATGGCCGTGGGTTGCAGAAACCGGCCACGGATCGCCGAGGCCGAGCTGGTAGAACTCCCAGAGCTCATCTTCGCGGCCGGGGGTATCCATCTTGTTCACGGCAAGGAAGATGGGCTTGTCGGACTTACGAAGGATGCGTGCCACCTCTTCGTCGTCAGCGTTAATGCCAGTCTTGCCGTCAACCAGGAACACAATGAGGTCAGCCTCACGCGTAGCCTCAAATGCCTGATTGCGAATGGAGCCCTGGAATGCGTCGTCGCCGCCCATCTCGATACCACCGGTATCGATAAGCGTGAAGTTGACGCCGTTCCAGTCGGCCTGATGATAGGAGCGGTCGCGGGTAACGCCGCGCATTTCGTGGACGATAGCCTCATCCACCTGAGCGATTCTGTTTACAAACGTCGATTTGCCCACATTCGGACGGCCGACGATCGCAACGATTGGCAGTGCCATATTCTTCAGTCCTTCTGTCTATTGCGGAAGACGCTTCCACCATATGGAAAGCGCTGTTTTATCTGATCAAGTTGACGATTTCACACAGAAAATCGGACGGGTTACAGGATACCACGGCAACCTCGGCACCCGCCTCCTTCTCCACATCAGCAACACGCATATCATCAAGCGTAACGTCGTCGTCATTGAACACAACCGACGGAATAACGAAAAGGGCGTTCTGACCCTGCTCGCACGCCGTCAGCTTTACAACCGAAGCGATGTCCTGACCCGTAAGCAAGCCCGTAACATCGACGTTACCGCCAAAGTAGCTATTGGGAACCACAAGAGGGAGAAGCTTTCCCTCAAGACCGCACTCGTCGACAAGCTGCGACATGAAAGGCTCCATAGCCTCTCCCACCACAAAGTAAACTCGGGAGACGGAGCTATGTGCAAGCGCAGTTGCAAACTCGTCGGTTAGGCCGGAAAGGTGCGCCTCGCGGAAATCATCGACATAGGATCGAATGATGCCGATGCCATCCTCAAACATACTGAAATCGCCATAATGCTCAGCTGTCGGAAGCTTTTCGAGCA